>DASYGQ010000119.1:0-11702 GCA_035999585.1 Bacteroidia bacterium
TTTGAGTGCTTCGTAAGGATCATTGGCAAGTGTAATTTTAGAACCCAATAGCTTTTTGACATTGTTCATGGCTTCCGGGTCGTGAGCGCTTACTTGTGCGCCGGCTTTCAGAAGCTCATCAATGATATAAAGCGCAGGAGCTTCCCGGATATCATCGGTGTCGGGTTTGAAAGCAAGTCCCCATACAGCAAAATGCTTTCCTTTCAGATCGTTTTTGAAATAGGACTTTATTTTAGGAAGGATGATTGTTTTTTGTTTTTCATTGACCTGCATGACGGCGCTCAGCAGACTGAAATCGTAATTCACTTCGGCGGCTGATTTGGCCAGTGCCTGTACATCTTTCGGAAAACAGCTCCCGCCATAGCCGATGCCCGGGAACAGAAAACGTTTTCCGATGCGGTCATCCGATCCTATGCCAATGCGAACCATGTCCACATCTGCACCCAGTTTCTCGCAAAGGTTTGCAATCTCATTCATGAAAGTGATTTTTGTTGCCAGGAATGCATTTGCTGCATATTTGGTAAGCTCAGCCGATTTCTCATCCATGAAAATAATGGGGTTGCCCTGCCTGACATAAGGCTTGTAAAGTTCTTCCATGATTTTACGGGCCCGGGTTGAGCTTGTGCCGATTACCACACGGTCGGGTTTCAGGAAATCATCCACTGCATAACCTTCCCGCAGAAACTCAGGATTGGAAACCACATCGAACTCGACAGAGGAATGCGCCTTGATGGCGGCAATCACCTTTTCAGCGGTTCCTACCGGCACGGTACTTTTGTCAACAATCACTTTGTAATCTTTCATGAGCTTGCCAAGCTGTGTGGCGACACCCAGTATATAACTCAAATCGGCAGAACCGTCTTCTCCGGGAGGCGTAGGGAGCGCCAGAAAAATAATCTTTGCTTTTTCAATAGCCTCGGAAAGATTAGAGGTGAAGCTGAGTCTTCCGGCTTTGATATTCCGGTGAAAAAGCACATCCAGGTGAGGTTCATAGATAGGAATGATGCCAGCCTTCATCTGGTTTACTTTTTCGGTATTAATATCCACACAGGTTACGGTATTTCCTGTTTCTGCAAGGCAGGTTCCTGTAACCAGGCCAACATATCCGGTTCCTACAACTGTAATATTCATTTGATTATTTAATTTGGGTTAAGCGTATTGGTTGAAATCATTTTACAAACTCAAGCACAGAGCTGCAGATGTATTGAAGTGTTTCTTCATCCATTTCGGTGTGCATGGGCAAAGAGATAACCGATGCACAGAGCTTTTCCGTGACCGGAAAATATCCTTCGGTATAGCGTGGGTCAAGATAGGCCTTTTGCATGTGAAGCGGAATGGGATAATAGATCATGGCCGGAATTTCTTTGCCCGTCAGATATTCGCGGAGCTTGCTGCGGTCGACTCCCTGCAGTTGTAAGGTATATTGGTGAAACACGTGGGTTGAGTTTTTGGCACGTGCAGGTGTTTTTATTTTCGGGTGGTTGTGAAAAGCCTTGTCATAAAACGCAGCGGCTTTGTTACGGGCGGCAGCATACTGGTCGAGATGGCGAAGCTTGATGCGAAGGATAGCTGCCTGAATGCTGTCGAGCCTGGAATTCACACCAATTGAATCATGCACATACTGTACCGACTGTCCGTGGTTAGCGATCATCCGGATCTTTTTGGCGAGCTCGTCATCATTCGTGTAAATCGCCCCGCCATCGCCGTAGCATCCGAGATTTTTGGAGGGGAAGAAAGAGGTGCAGCCAACTGTCCCGATCGTTCCTGCCTTCTGGGTTTTTCCGTTGCTCAGGGTATAGTCGGCTCCAATGGCCTGGGCTGTGTCTTCAATAACAAATAATTTATGTTTGGCGGCAAGGGCCATCAGTGCATTCATATCAGCACACTGACCAAACAGGTGAACCGGCACAATGGCTTTGGTCCGCGGGGTGATGGCACGTTCAACAGCATGTACGTCGATGTCGAAGGTATCGGGGTTTACGTCCACCAGAATGGGCTTGAGGCCAAGGAGGGCAATCACTTCGGCAGTAGCCACATAGGTGAAATCGGCGGTAATTACTTCATCGCCGGGCTTCAGACCGAGTGCCATCATTGCAATCTGCAGTGCATCGGTTCCGTTTGCACAGGGGATGACATGTTTAACACCCAGGTATTTCTCCAGTTCAGCCTGGAAAGACTTCACTTCAGGTCCGTTGATAAATGCAGTGGCGGAAATAACATTTTGAATGGCCTGATCAACTTCTTGCTTGATATGTTCGTATTGTGATTTGAGATCCACCATCTGGATCTTCCTGGCTGTTTTTTCCATGTTTTTTCCGAGAATAAGGATACGAATATAGGAATTTTTGAAATGAAGATTTATCTTTTGGCTTTAGGCCCTTGAAGGCATTCAATCTAAAAATACCGTAACTTGGCAGACTCAATGAGAAAATTTATTTTCCTTCTTTTCGGGCTGTCCTCCTTGCTGTTAAAGGCACAGGGAAACATTCAGGATTCGGCCATGCTCGTTCCGCTCATTCATTTTTCGTATGCCGCCCAGATGCCCGGGGGGGATCTGGCCAAGCGCTTTGGTTACAATTCCAATCTTGCCCTGAATTTCTCCGTAAAAACGGATAAAAATTGGATATACGGGATTGATTTTGCCTATATTTTCGGTAACCGGATACGGCAAAACGGTGTTTTAGATAGTATTTCCACCAAATCAGGCCATTTTGTGATTGATGTAAACGGAGAATTGGCCGATATTCGTTTTTACGAGCGGGGATTTTCGTCCACAGCCTGGGTCGGGAAAATAGTTCCTGTTTTTGGCTCCAACCCCAACTCGGGCATCCTGGTCGACCTGGGCCTTGGTTTTATGGAATATCACCTCAAAATAGAAGATATTGGAAACCGCTCCCCTCAATTGGTGGGTGACCTGAAAAAGGGATATGACAGGCTTACCAACGGGCCTTCTGTTTCACAGTTCCTGGGATATTCGTACCTCAGTGGCAACCGGTTTATTAATTTCTTTGCCGGTATCGAATGCATGGAAGCATTTACGAAAGACCGGCGCGCCTGGGATTACCAGATGATGAAACCGGATGATGCGCAACGGATAGACCTGCTGTACAGTGTGCGTGTGGGCTGGATACTGCCTCTCTACAAAAGAATGCCCAAAGCCTATTATTATTATTGATTGCTCATGCGCTTGTTTTATACCCTGGGTATTTATCTCTATGTATGTGTCATCCGGCTCGTTTCTCTTTTTGATCCCAAAGCAAAGAAGTGGCTGGAGGGAAGAAGAGATTTATTCCTGAAACTGGAAAAGGCTCTTCAGGGAACAACGGATGTGATATGGTTTCACTGTGCATCTCTCGGAGAGTTTGAGCAGGGAAGGCCCCTCATTGAAAAAATCAAACAGAAAGAGCCGCACCGTAAAATCCTGCTTACTTTTTTTTCACCATCGGGTTATGAAGTGCGAAAAGACTATTCCCTGGCCGATTTTGTTTTTTACATGCCATCCGACACTCCATCCCATGTGCATCGTTTTCTGGAGATCGTAAAACCCTCCGCAATTTTCATTGTTAAATACGAATTCTGGTATAATTTCCTGATTGGAATTGAGAAGAGGAAAATACCGACATACCTTGTTTCAGGCATTTTCAGGGAAGATCAGCATTTTTTCAAATGGTATGGTACCTGGTTCAGGCAGAGGTTACGCAGCTTCAGCCGTTTTTATCTGCAGGATGAAACATCGGTGGAGCTGCTTCGTTCCATTGGATTTTCAAATGTCCTCCGGACCGGAGATACCCGTTTTGACCGTGTTGCTGAGATTGCTGCGGAAGCCCGTGAAATCCCGATGGTGAAAGCTTTTGCAGGGGATAAGCCTCTGTTGGTCGCAGGCAGTACCTGGGATGAGGATCTGCGGATGATTGCTAGCCTGCCCCTCCCTTCGTATGGTTATAAACTGATTGTTGCGCCCCATGAAACGGATTCTGAACATATAAAACGCAGCCTTGCTCTTTTTCCTGCCGGCACTTCTGTCCTGCTGTTTTCAAATGCCAATCCCGACAATGTAAAGGAGGCCGATGTCCTGCTGATCGATAATGTAGGAATGCTTTCAGCGCTTTACCGGTATGGCTCTCTTGCCTTTATTGGCGGCGGATTCGGAGATGGGATTCATAATATCCTGGAAGCTTCGGTTTACGGGCTGCCCGTTATCTTCGGTCCCAATCACACCAAGTTTTCGGAAGCGCTGGATCTGATTCGTCTGAAAGGAGCTTTCTGCGTGCAAAACACAACGGAACTGAAATCCATTGTTGATCTGCTTTGCCGTAATCGGGAATTGCTCGGGAAGACAGGGAGTGTTGGAAGAGAATATGTCGTATCCAATGCAGGTGCCAGCGACCGTATCCTGGCAGATGCGGGCTTCAGATAACGAGTCCCAGCAAAATCAGGTTCCCGGGTATTTTCAGACTATGCTGTTCGATCTCGGCCTTATTGATGTCGAATTTCAGGACGTCGTCTTCCAGTGTGACAAAGCTGAGTGCAGCGCCTTTCCGTGCAAGACCTTCTCTTTCACCCACAATCAGCATGGCTTTGTTCTTGCATAATTCACGCAGAGGCTTTATTAAACTGCTTTTGGAAGATGTCACATACAGGAGGTGACAATCGGTGACTTGCTCAATGCTGGTAAATTTTTTAATGACAATGGTTCTTCCCCTGGCTTTTTTGGTGGCAGCCAGTTTTTCAAGCTCAGCAACAACCGGCGAGTCGCCAAGTATCCCCAGCACAAAATCTCCCTGTGTCTTGTTTTCAGGCCACTCTATGTATTTCATGAAATTGTAAACGAAGAGAGTATACGATTTGTAATCGACCTCCTGTGCCACAGCACGGTTACACATCCCCTGCACCATAAGAAGGATGAAAATTGCAGGAAACACCTGCCAGGTATGTATCAGCTTCCTTTTCATTCTTTTTTCCGGATAGCGAGATCATAACGGATTCGAACAAGGAATTCCCTCGAGGTTCCGGGAAGCGGGGCATGAGGGCCATTGTATGGCTGGAGATACAAAGTCTTCTCATTAAACAAATCAAATACGCCTAAGCCAATGCTCAGGCCCTTCACAAAAACGTCGTTTGCGTTCAGATAAATGTTTGTAAAAACCTGGGGTTTGAACCGGGTCAGGATGGGCGTTCCGGTTTGCAGGGAATCCGGGTTGCGCGTATAACCGTATGATTCACTTCTGAACAATACCGAAGGATTAAAGCTGAGGTGTTTCGACAGGCGTATGCTTGCCGTAAGGTTGGCTTTGTGAGCCGGAAAGGCGAGGAGTATATCGGATTTACCGGGAACCTGGTAATTCGAAACTTCGTTCATGCCCTGTGTCGTATAGAAAGCATAATTCATCGTCAGATAACCCCAGTGGTGTTTGGTTTTATATTCGGCTTCAATCCCTTTTGTTCCGGAGTGCCCGAAATTGGCATAAGCATCGGTATTCACACCTGCCACATAATATACAATTGGGTCAAGCGTGCTGATATGATAAAGGTTGACCGTCAGAATGGATTTGCGTGTAAGCTCATAACCACCTTCCAGCTCGATCACTTCCGTGCGTTCAGGACGAATGGAGTTGGGGATATAAGCCCCGTTGATATTTTCAATGGCCGGTGCACGGAAACTCTGACTGTATAAAAGTTTGAAGTTGAACCGGTGTATCTTTTTCGTGAGTCCCACACGGGGAACAAGCGCATCTCCAAAGGCACTGTTGTTATCATAACGTGCGCCAAAGATTACATTGACGATCCGGTGCTTGTAAAGGCCCTGGAGGAATCCGGCATAGTTCAGGTATTTCACCGTACTGAGACCACCCACAAAATGGCCTGTGTCAAGCTCGGTGGACTGATCCCTGAACATTTCACCGCCGGCAACAATGTTGATGTTGCGCGTGATATTGTATGACATAGTCAGGTTGGCCGAATAGCGCTCTGCCAGAATGCTGTAGGCGGCGACCGAATCGGTCTGAGGCGTTAAATAAGGTTGCTGTCTTTTGTAATTCAGACGTGGCGTAAGTGTGATTTTATCACCGATCTTCCACACATATTTCAGCTCAGCAAATGTGGAATTGAAATCCTGGTGATAGGGGATGGTTGGGATCTTATCATAACCGTCACCGACCATTGTCTGATAACTGTCGTAAATACCCCGGAAGCTCAGACCCTTCCAGCTAAGTCCGACATTCAGGTTGTTCGGGTTCAGGGCGCTTTTATCAGCCATCTGAAACGAGTTCCCGTAAAAATCAGAATAAACCTGATCGCTTCTGTTCCCCTGACCGATCAATCCCGCAATGCTGAATTCAAAGTCGTTGATTTTTTTTCCGGCAGCGAGGCTTATGTTTTGCCTGGCCATGCCATCCTGCATTTTACCATAGGTTCCGGTCGCAGAAATTCCGTTTATGTCGGCACCGCTTCGCGTAATGATATTGATGACGCCGTATTCGGCATAGCCACCGTAAATAGCAGAGCCGGGGCCGCGGATGATTTCAATGCGTTTGATCTGATCGATGGGATAGTGATTTCCGAACTGAGTGCCTGCATAAAGAAGCTCATTCATCTCCTGGCCGTCGATGAGCAATAGCACTTTGCCCTCATGTCCCCAGCTGCCCCGCGTACCAATACCCACAACACCTTCCACGTCCATACCGAAATCAAACCCTGGCACAAGGCGCATCACATCGATGAGGTCCCTGGCGCCTGAATTTTTTATTTCTTCGGCTGTCACAAGTGTTACGATACTTGGAGACTCGCGTGCGCTGAGCGGTTTTTTGGATGCTACGGAAATCAGGGAGTTGATGAGTGATTCAAGTTCAGTAGGAAGGTCGTGTCCTTTGATATTGAGCAATTGCTCCAGACTCATGTCGTAATAGTCAACACTGTCTTTACCGGTTTTGCCGTTTTTGATGAGGGAAGAATCGCGTTGCGCACTTAATTCCGGAATGAAACAGGAAAAAAGGAGCAGTGTAACGAAGAATCGAAAAGGTAAGGGTTTCGTCATGCCTGGAGATGGAGCGTGTTCTCAAAAATAATAAATATTCATTCAGAGACTTCTTTTCAGGGCAATAATTTCAAGATTTATGCATTTAATGGGATTCTGAATGACCTGTTTTGATTTTTGTTGTACATTGGGATCACTCTTTATCAGCCGCTTCTTTTATGAAATTGAATTCAGTAAGTACAGGTTTCCGAAAAGTAACAGTGGGCTTTCTGTTCGTTATAGCCATTATTTCGCTGAATGTTGTTGTGAGCTATATGATCCTCCGGCAAAGCAATTCCACTATCAGCAGAATGACTGAGGTGCTGAATCCCTATATGGAGAAGATGGAAGAGTTCAACCTTCTTGTTACGGAATCTAAAATGTTTTCGACCAATTGGGTGTATCTGCAAAACAGCACGGATGACAAGAAAAACCTGCTGGCCCTTCATGAAACCCAATATCCTTCCCTCAAAAAAACACTGAATGAGTATCTCGAGTTGCTGAATAAAAAAGCCGATAAAGACAGCATGGAAGCCGTTTTTGGAAAATTTGAAGACCTGCTTCAGATCGAGAAAAAGATCATGGCCGAACTTGTTACTTTCGAGGACTACGAAAATCCCAAGAAGAAATTCATTGCTGAAGATTTAGTCGAATCCGAAGTGCTTCCCCGTACAGATGATGTGATGCATTCGCTGAAATCAACCATACGACGGAACAGGGAGGAAGCAGTTCAGGTCCGCAACGAACTCATTGCTTCTTTCAATAAGTTGCTTGTCATTTCGCTTTCTGTTTCAATCGGACTTTTTCTGCTGATCATCCTGGCAGCGATGTTTATTACAAGCGCCATTCGCAAGCCTGTGCAGCGCATGAGGGAAATTGTGATGCAACTCGGAAAAGGGGAGTTGCCGGAACATCAGATACCCGTTACCCGGGACGTGATTGGCGAAATGGCAGAATCGGTGAACAGACTTTCGGAAAGCTTTACCAAAACATCCATCTTTGCTTCACAGATTGGGAAAGGAAATCTTTCAGTTGGCTATGAGCGGCTGGGTGAAAAAGACATGCTCGGCAATGCACTGATCCAGATGCGCGACAGCCTGAAGGTATATTCCGAGAACCTTGAAGAGAAAGTGAGAGAACGGACACAGGAGGTGATCGAAAAAAACCAGAAACTGGAACTCGCATACCGGGAGATAAGAGACAGCATTCACTACGCCAAGAGGATCCAGGAGGCGATACTTCCGGCCAACCAGGTTATACACAAGACTTTTGAAGATGCCTTTATTTTCTACAGGCCCAAGGATATCGTATGTGGCGATTTTTACTGGTTTGCCCAGAAGGGTGACGAGGTGGTGATGGCTGCAATCGATTGTACAGGGCATGGTGTGCCCGGCGCACTGATGACGGTGATCGGCAATTCGATCCTTCACCAGATCGTGAATTTCTCAGGCATCACGGATCCTGCCAAAATCCTGAATCAGCTCGACCGGAAACTGTTGGAAACCTTGCGCCACAGCGGAGGTGCCATCACGAATGATGGCATGGATGTCTCGGTTTGCAGATACCGTATTTCAAAGCAGGAGCTGACGTTTGCAGGCGCAAAGAGACCTTTGTATCTCTTTAAAGGAGGAGAGCTGATTGAAATCAAAGGAAACAAATTCCCGATAGGAAGCTTTCAATACGACTCGGAAAAATTGTTTACCGAGCATCGCCTCAATGTAAAGAATGGCGACTCCATTTACATGTTCTCAGATGGTTACCAGGATCAGTTCGGTGGTCATGACGGCAAAAAATTTATGGTGGGTCGTTTCCGCGATATGCTCGTTGAGATCCAGTCGATGCCCATGAAGGAGCAGCACCGGTATGTGGAAAAGAAGATGAGCTCCTGGCAGGGTAAGATGGAGCAGACGGATGACGTGCTGCTGATGGGTATCCGGTTCTGAGATTTTCTTTTCTCCTAATGAGTACAACCCCTTTGTTTTTCTCCTCCCGGGCGGCATGCGTTTGAATGAGCTGACCAGGGATTCGGAACAGGAGTTTCCTGTGAAGCAGTTGAGATGACCCTGAAATAGGCATTGAAATCCTTTAAGGGCCGAATGGACTGGAAATGAATCAGATCGCGCGTGTTTGGCAGGGAACGACGAAAAAATGAAGCCTGGCATGCGCACAATCAAAAAAATACTTATTTTTGCCATCCCCAACTGAAAAGGAGGGGAAATACGCGAAAGTAGCTCAGTTGGTAGAGCGCGACCTTGCCAAGGTCGAGGTCGCGGGTTCGAACCCCGTCTTTCGCTCATCGATTGCCGGTTTTGGCATCAATAAGAGGGTAAAAGCATAAACCTTCTCCCCGGAGAAGGTTTTTTTATTAAACAGAATGCCTGGGTGGTGGAATGGTAGACACGAGGGACTTAAAATCCCTTGGCTTCACGGCTGTACGGGTTCGAGTCCCGTCCCGGGTACAAAAAATCAGTGTGAGTGTGGGTGCGAGTGTGAAAAAAGGTCTTCACACTGATTTTTTTCTTCACACCCGCACTCAAACTCACACTGTCAGCGCGCTTATATTTGTACTGGTTCTTTGAAATATCACAAAAAATCAGTGTGAGTGTGGGTGCGAGTGTGAAAAAAGGTCTTCACACTGATTTTTTTCTTCACACCCGCACTCAAACTCACACTGTCAGCGCATCTTCCCTCGAATACAATTCCCCGTATTCCTTATTAATTGAACTATTAATCCTTCCTCCTATGTTCGATTTTGAAAAACTTGACGTTTATAAAAAAGCCAAAACCTTTAATAAAGAGGTCTTTAAATATTTGCAGGTAAGTAAGCAGCTTGATGGAGTAACGAAAAATCAATTTCGTAGGGCATCTTTTAGTATTATGCTTAATATCGCTGAAGGCACCAGCCGGTTCAGCAAGGCAGATAAGAAAAACTTCTTTGTTATTTCCCGTGGTTCCATATTTGAATGTGTGGCCATTCTTGATTTCTTACAGGATGAAGAGCTAATTGACAAGACCTTACAGCTTAAGTTTTATCAGTCTGCCGAAGAGTTGTCCAAAATGCTCTTCTCCATGATCAAAAACCTGGAACCAGCAGGAAAGACAAGCTAGATTCCAGAATGGCCTTAAAAAATGGATGTCATTGCGGTGAACTGCAATAGATGTCCCTTTTTTGTGCCTTATTTTTGGAGTTGTATTGATAGCCAGATGTTTATGGGTTCAACAATCCTGTATGGGTTACGAATCAAAAAGAGCAAATTTGATTCAATATTTTACACTGGAACTTACTCAGCAAAAATAGTATGGAAAAAAGGGGAATAACTTATTTAAAGGGGTTTCAGAATCTAATTTGGTAGATGAATTTATGCTTAAACTAAAACATCCGTTAACGGATGTGATTGAGTATGTAAGGAATTTTGTTTTGAGCATTGATAAAGAAATAGGGCAAGGAATATACTGGAATGCACCTGCATTTTTCTATACAGGAAAAATGAAATCATTCGAACCTAAGGAGTACAAAAGATACATTATTGGCTTTGTGTTAAACAGGAAGGATGTACTAAGGATGGTATTCCTCACGGGTGCGAAGGTTGATGATAAATCAGGGATTTTAGAAGGAGATTATAAGGATGGAAGAAGGTTGATTACCTTTAAAAGTATAGATGAGTTTAAAACTAAAGAGAAGCAACTTAAAAAGCTAATAAAGGAATGGATCAAGCTAATAGATTAATATTTGGCTGCAAAAAAATGAAATGAAGACAAAATGTATGTAGGAAGCATCTCAAAAAAAGAGCGGCGTAAACTACCGTAAAGTGGGTCAGACAAAATCCTTCAACTCATAGAACTTCTTTAACCCCATTAAATCAATATCTTCTGGGCTTTCGTCAGGGAAGCGATATAGGCTTTGGTGTTCAAGATTTGAACCGCACCGGGTACTGAGCGGGAGTTATTGATAGGAAAATCGAAACTCCCGCTTTTGTTTTCCCACAACTCTTTGGTAAACAGTCCATTGCTTCAAATACTGAATTCACTTTCGGAGTTCGATACTACTTGGTGCTTGACAACGTCAGTAAAAAAAGGGAAAGGTATTCCCTGGAGTGAGTTACCTGAGGGATATTACAATCAATGCAAAATCAGAAATGCAGACAGTCTTCTGCTTACCAACACAAATATCAGCGTTACCAATCAGAATGGTGTTTCGGTTTATACTAAATTCTAACACTGATACTATTGGACCGGCACGCGTCCCGTTTTCCATCAAGGAGGACCAGAATTATACAATCACTTTTGAAAAAAAGAGGGTATTTTTTCGACTCCCGGGCCTTTCTATAATTTGTTAAGCCATCCTCCTGTGAAACCTGCCCGACGCAATCCATTAATAATATATGGGCATTGCTTCATCAAATTCCAAATTAACCCTGATTTGTAATTTTCAATCATTAAGATAACCGGTCCCTGGTTTAATCCAAATTGCCAGGGCGAAACCCATCCGTTAGGGTTAATACCTTTTTCAGGAAAAGTTGGGTTAAAACTTGCGTCAAAACCATATTTGCTATGTTTTTTTAAATCAAGTCTTTCTATTGCATGGCGCAAGGTCTTTAATACAATTTTTGATGCAAATGGAAGCGAGGCTGCAACTGCCCAAGGTGAAATAGTTCCATCGTCAGGCCCGAATGGAACTCCTCTTGCTTTA
>DASYGQ010000203.1:0-5451 GCA_035999585.1 Bacteroidia bacterium
AGTATCACCTGTCCGCATAACCCAACCGGCACACTGCTAAGCCTCCATGAGCTGAAAGAAATTATCCATATCGCTGAAAAGCACCGGTTGCTCCTGCTCGTGGATGAAACATACCGCGACCTCACATTTGAAAACAAGCTGCCCGTGGCTGCATCTTTGTCGGAAAGTGTCATCAGTGTATCATCCGTATCCAAAGCCTATGGCCTTCCGGGTATTCGCATGGGATGGCTGATCACGCGCAACAAAGCCTTGCAGGAATTATTTCTTGCAGCCAAAGAGCAAATTTTTCTCTGCAATTCTGTGGTTGATGAGGAAATAGCTTTTCATTACCTGAATAAGCTCGATTCTTTCCTGCCTGCCATTCGAAAGCACATCGACCTCAATTTCTCTGTTTTGAAAACCTGGCTGAACACCCATCCTTTGCTTGAATGGGTGGAACCGGGCGGGGGAGTGGTCTGCTTTCCGCGAATCAGGGAAGGTCTTCAAGTGGATGTGGAACGGTTTTATGAGATATTGCTGTCGGATTATGCCACCTATGCAGGTCCAGGCCACTGGTTCGAGATGGACAAACGGTACATGCGCATCGGCTATGGCTGGCCATCTGAAAAAGAACTGCGTAAAGGCCTTCAAAACATAGATGCTGCCCTGGCAAATGCTTCACACTGATTTGTACTGAAAAAGAGATTGACCCCGCCCCGTCAAATGATTGTCAATTGCCGAACTTTACTATTTTTGTAGGCCTTTTTGGTAATCAAAAAGATTGAATAGCTTTATTATTAAGTATATGGATAAAGAATATATGGATAAAGAATATTATGTCCACCCTTCAGCCATCGTCGATGATGGCTGTACGATCGGCGCCGGAGTCAAGATCTGGCATTTCTCTCACATCATGCCCAATTGCACACTGGGAGCTGGTTGTAACATCGGCCAGAATGTTGTTATTTCCCCTGAAGTTGTCCTGGGACGCAATGTGAAAGTTCAGAATAATGTATCGATCTATACAGGGGTCACCTGCGACGATGATGTATTTCTCGGACCATCCATGGTTTTTACCAATGTCATCAACCCCAGGAGCGCGGTGAACCGAAAAAGTCAGTATGCCAAAACGCATGTTGGCAAAGGCGCAACGATAGGTGCCAACGCTACTATTGTTTGTGGCCATGATATTGGGGCTTTTGCTTTTATCGGTGCCGGTTCTGTTGTCACTAAGAATATACCGCCTTATTCCCTCTGGGTAGGCAATCCTGCCAAGCAAACCGGCTGGATGAGTGAGTTCGGACATAAACTGAATTTCGACAAAAACGGAAACGCCGAATGTCCGGAGTCAAAAGAGAAATACAAGCTTGAAAACGGAAACGTCCGTAAATTATAATTATTCCCCCTTATGAGTCAACCCATAAAATTTGCCGTTGCAGGCCAGGGCCATATTGGCAAGCGCCATGCCGAAATGATACGCCGGAATGAAGACTGTGAGCTGATCGCGGTTTGTGATATTCTTCCTGCTGAAAAATTAGGTCTGCAAGGGATCTCTGAAAAAATGTACACTTCTGTGAAGGACATGCTCGCTGCCCATCCCGAGGTGGAGGTGCTGAACGTATGTACACCCAACGGATTGCATGCCGAGCATTCATTGCTTGGACTGGAGGCAGGCAAACATGTGGTTTGCGAAAAACCGATGGCCTTGCACCGTAAGGATTGCGAATCTGTGATTTACAAAGCTCTTCAGATGCATAAACAGGTTTTCTGTGTGATGCAGAACCGTTTTTCGCCTCCTTCTGAGTGGCTGAAAATGATTGTAGAAGACAAAATCATAGGCGAACCATTTATGGTTCAGCTCAATTGCTATTGGAACAGGGACGACCGTTACTATAAAAAAGGAGGATGGAAAGGGACGCAGGATATGGACGGCGGAACACTGTTTACTCAGTTCTCCCACTTTATCGATATTATGTACTGGCTTTTCGGTGACATCACTGATATTCAGGCTAAGTTCGGCGACTTCACCCATGCTCAGTCCACTTCCTTTGAAGACTCGGGCTATGTAAATTTCCGTTTTGTGAACGGAGGAATGGGTTCTATTAATTATTCCACTGCCGTATGGGATACAAACCTGGAGAGCAGCCTCACGATCATAGGCAGTAAAGGAAGTGTGAAGATAGGCGGACAGTATATGGATAAAGTGGAATACTGCCACCTGCAGAATTATACCATGCCGGAACTGGCACCTACGAATCCAGCCAATGATTATGGCGCTTACAAAGGCTCTGCAAACAATCACGGCTATATCATAAAGAATGTGGTGGATACACTTCGTGGCAGAACAACCATCAATACCAATGCCCTGGAAGGCATGAAAGTGGTGGATATTATCGAACGTATTTATTCATTCCGCAAAGGTGACCGGAAATCATAGTCTTTAAACTGAAGCTTCAACAGAAACAGTATGTATCAGAAATTGATTGACAAAAAAGCAACCCTTGCCGTGATCGGGCTTGGCTATGTAGGTCTTCCCATTGCACTTGCTTTTGCACGCAAGATCAAAGTCATTGGATTTGATATCAATGAAAAACGGGTCGCGATGATGAAAAAAGGCATCGATCCCAGTGCGGAACTTGCTAAAGATGATTTCAAAGGCTGCGACATCAGTTTTACGGCTTCCCTCGACGATCTGAAGAAGGCCAATTTCTTCATCATTGCTGTTCCGACACCCATTGATGAACACAACCTGCCGGATCTGAAACCCCTTATCGGCGCTTCCACCACCGTGGGCAAGGTTCTGAAAAAAGGGGATTACGTTGTATACGAATCAACCGTATATCCAGGCTGTACAGAAGAGGATTGTATTCCTGTTCTGGAAGCCTGCTCAGGCCTGAAGTTCAAAAAAGATTTTAAGGTAGGGTATTCACCGGAACGTATCAACCCGGGCGATCGCGAACATACGATCACAAAAATTTTGAAAGTGGTTTCAGGCTGTGGCCCTGAATCGCTTGATGTGATTGCAAAAGCATATGAGATCATTGTTGAGCCTGGCGTTCACAGGGCCTCCAGCATCAAAGTGGCTGAAGCTGCAAAAATCATCGAAAATACCCAGCGCGATGTAAACATTGCTCTGATGAACGAATTGTCGATCATTTTCAGTCGTATTGGCATTAATACCTATGATGTACTGGAAGCTGCAGGCACCAAATGGAATTTCCTGAAATTTTTCCCCGGCCTTGTTGGCGGGCATTGCATTGGAGTGGATCCGTATTATCTGACATACAAAGCCGAAGCGCTTGGTTATCATGCCCGGGTCATCAATTCCGGACGATATGTGAATGACAGTATGGGCTTTTATGTTGCCAAGAACCTCGTGAAGAAGATCAGTGCTGCAGGCAAAAATATTTCTAAAGCAAAGGTGCTTATCATGGGTGCCACGTTCAAGGAGGATGTGAGCGATATCCGGAATTCAAAAGTGGCCGATATCGTGAAAGAACTGAAATCATACGGTGTAAAAGTGGATGTGGTTGATCCGCATGCCGATTCGGATGATCTGAAGCATGAATATGGCTTTGGCCTCAACAAGCAGGGCAAGGGATACGATGGTGTGATCGTAGCAGTCAACCACAAGGAATATGTGAAATTGGAAGAGAAATTTTTCGCAGGCATTCTTGCAAAGAAAGGTGTGTTGGTTGATGTCAAAGGAATGTACCGCAGGAAGATGAAAAAGATTGCTTATTGGAGCCTGTAGGTTTTTACATGAATGAACAATAAATCTTAAACCAGAAACAATGGAAAAGATACTTGTTACGGGAGGAGCCGGATTCATTGGCTCGCATGTCGTCCGTTTGCTGGTTAACAAATACCCCTCCTATACCATATACAATCTTGACAAGCTTACCTATGCCGGTAATCTGGCCAATCTCCGCGATGTGGAAAACAAACCTAACTACAGGTTTCTGAAAGCGGATATTACCGATCAGGCTGCCGTGTCGGAGCTTTTCAAACAACACCGTTTTGATGCCGTCATTCATCTGGCAGCTGAATCGCATGTCGACCGTTCCATCACCAATCCGCTGGAGTTCGTGATGGCAAATGTTGTGGGTACTGTCAATCTTCTCAATGCAGCGCGTCGCTTATGGCTTGAGCCGGGGCATACAGGAGATCATCTTTTCTATCATGTGAGCACGGATGAGGTGTATGGCTCCCTTGGCAAGGAGGGGTTGTTTACCGAAGAAACCCGCTACGATCCACATAGCCCATATTCGGCATCCAAAGCAAGTTCTGATCATTTTGTCAGAGCATATTATGATACGTATAAACTACCGGTTGTCATATCCAACTGTTCAAACAATTACGGTCCCTTTCATTTTCCGGAGAAACTGATTCCACTCGCTATTCATAACATTAAAACTTCGCGCCCTATTCCTGTTTACGGCAAAGGCGAGAATGTGCGGGACTGGTTGTTCGTGGAAGATCATGCCAAAGCCATTGACCTTGTTTTTCACAAAGGAAAACGGGGAGATACCTATAACATTGGCGGAAACAACGAATGGAAGAATATTGATCTGATCCGTTTGCTGTGCAAGATCATGGATCGAAAACTGAACAGGGCTGCCGGCGAATCCGAAAAGCTTATCACGTTTGTCCAGGATCGTGCAGGCCATGACCTCCGTTATGCAATCGATTCAAGTAAACTACAGAAGGAACTGGGCTGGCAACCTTCAGCACGATTGGAGGAAGGGTTGGAGAAGACGGTAGATTGGTACCTTGCCAATGAAGGCTGGTTGAATGATGTGACCAGCGGCGCTTATCAGAAATATTACGAGGACCAATATGCCAAAAGATAATTTCGTTCGTTCATCCAGCCGATAATCATTCCATGTATTCCAAACCATTCCATACACTCGATATTACCAAGAAGTCGTTCCTTGTTACAGGGGGCGCCGGTTTTATCGGATCCAATATTGTGGAATATCTCTTGAAATACCGGGCGGGTAGTGTGACAGTGCTCGATAATCTGTCAACCGGATTCGAAGAGAACATCAAACCATTCAAAAAAACCGAAGGGTTCCGGTTCATCAAAGGAGATATTACCAGCCAGGCTGATTGTATCAAAGCTTCAAAAGGGGTTGATTATATTTTTCATCAGGCTGCTTTAGGCTCTGTGCCGCGTTCAATTGAAAATCCTCTGGCCACGCACAATGCCAATGAAACAGGATTTATACAAATGCTGATTGCTGCCAGGGATGCCAAAGTCAAGCGCTTTGTTTATGCCAGTTCATCTTCCGTTTATGGCGATAGCCAGGAAATGCCCAAAAAGGAAGACAATATAGGCAAACAGTTATCACCCTATGCAGTTTCGAAACGTGTGGATGAACTGTATGCCGAAATCTTTGCGAAGACGTATCAGATGGAAACCGTCGGGTTGCGCTATTTCAATATTTTCGGCCCCCGCCAGAACCCCAA
>DASYGQ010000234.1:0-9301 GCA_035999585.1 Bacteroidia bacterium
ATATTTGTTGCCATCCTCGTTTGCACCGGTGTTTTTTTTCTGATTTATAAAGTAAGCAGCTCCTCACATCCGACAACTGTAATTGAAGATATTCATCAGTCCAAACCGGTTGTTGACACGAAAAAAGCGGAAACACTTCCAGCTGTTACAGCGACTCCCCCAGCCATAAAACATACGGATAATAACAAGGCAGATTCCACATCAATTGTTCGATTGGATTCAGATCGTCCCTCTATAACATCACCTGTTACCGAGGACAGCAGGACGCTTCAAAGAAATACCCAAAGGAATTTTATAGGCTCCCAGGGCACGGTAGCACCTGTTAATGCAGGCCGACCGGAGGAAAAAACATCAAATGCAGGAAAAGAACAAAATGCAATTCCGGCAGATGATCCTGCGCACATTCGGATTTACGGAGACATGATTGACCCGAAGCAAGGCTTTATTTATAATACGAAAGAAACAATTGGCGCTCCGCTTAACACGGAAACCCGTTCTGAAGCCTGGATGGATAATGGAACAGATGCAAAAAAAGTGACTGCCGACAGTCTGAAGTCTATTCTTTCACCTGAAGTTAAATCTTCCGACGCCGGACTTTCCAATGGGAAAACAAAAAATCACCGACTGCGTCGCGGAAAAAACGCGGGAAAGGAAGCGAATACCGACATAAATAAGCCAGCTGAAGCGAATCATAAACAAGCCCCGCCAACTCAAGGAGATAATAACACTATACCTCCTTCCGAGCCCGCCCCGCAATAATACGGATTGAAAAACACCCAACAGAATTTTAGAGTAGCGCCCGTATTTGTCGGGCGCTATTTCATTTACCAGAAATGAGGTTAAAATATCCCTTGTTAATGTCTTCGTGTTTGGGATTTACGGCTTCCTTTTTAAAACAGGAAGCAAGCAACCATTTTGCAATACTGCGTCTTAGAAGAAAGAGACAACCTGAGACATGAAAAACAAGCTACTCCTCTTCAAACTGGCAATAATCCTGTGTATGCAAAGCTATATTGCTTTTGCACAAGATCCGCAGTTCACCCAGTTTTATGCAAACCCTCTGTACCTTAACCCAGCTTTGGCAGGCAGCCGTTTATGCCCCAGAGTTTGCATCAATTATAGGAACGAATGGCCCAATATTTCCGGGACTTATGTAACGACAACGGCATCTTTTGATAAAATGGTTTATGGCTTGCATGGAGGCCTCGGGGCCATTGCGACGAATGATGAGGCTGGACAGAATACGCTACGCACCACTACGGTAAGCGGAATTTATTCTTATCATCAGGCGATTACACGTACATTCTCTATTGCTGCCGCAATGGAAGTCACATATACACAAAAAGCAGTGGATTGGAGTAAATTGAATTTTGGAGATCAGATAGACCCTTCCCATGGTTTCATAAGGAATACCAGTGAGGTTCAGGAATTAAGTGCCAAGTCGAACATCGATTTCTCTGCAGGGACGGTCTGCTATAGTGATCATTTCTTTATCGGATTTGCCGCGCACCATCTCACCCAGCCCAACGAATCATTATACCCTGGTGCAAGCAGTCCTCTGCCAATTAAATATACCGGACATGCAGGTTTTAATATTCCCATAGGACAAAAAGGAAACCCGGATGTTATTATATCTCCCAATATAATTTACCAGAAACAACAGGATTTTCAGGAGCTGAATCTGGGGGCTTACATACAAAAAGGGCCAATTATAGGAGGTTTGTGGTATAGGAGTTCGGATGCATTTATTTTGCTGGTTGGTCTTGAGCAAGGGCATTTTAAAATAGGATACAGTTATGATGTAACGATATCCCGTCTTACAAATACAACTGCAGGCTCTCATGAAATATCCTTTTCGGTGGGTTTTGCATGTAAAAAGAAGAAGCCCCATTTCCGTCCTGTCCAGTGCCCGAGCTTTTAGCCGGTTTTCCAGAAGAAAACCGCTGTTATCTACATTTTGATGTGGATCTCTGACTGTAGAATTCCAGTCCCAGATAGCGTATATCAGCAGTATTATGAATAATTTTGTTGTTGATGTCAGCAATAAACGATCCGGGAGAGGAACTCAAAAATCTTCTCAGGACCATACCAGAAAATCCGGGTGTATATCAGTATTTTGACGCGGATGGTAAAATTCTTTATGTAGGTAAAGCCAAGAATCTGAAAAAAAGGGTTCTTTCCTACTTCGTAAAAGAGCATGACCGGGCTAAAACGGCTATGCTTGTTAAAAGGATCGCCGATATCAAATACATTATTGTAGATACGGAACTGGACGCCCTCCTCTTGGAGAACAATCTGATAAAGAAATACCAGCCCCGCTATAACATCGCTCTTAAAGATGACAAAACATATCCTTGGATATGCATTAAAAATGAGCGATTCCCTCGGGTTTTCCCTACCCGCCGATTAATTAAAGACGGGTCACGTTATTTTGGTCCCTATGCGAATGTAAAGATGATGCATACGCTGCTCGAGCTTATTCACAAACTTTACCCAACCCGGAATTGCAATTTAAATCTGACAGAAGAGAACATTCAAAAAGGCAAATTCAAAGTATGCCTCGAATATCACATTGGCAATTGCAAAGGTCCCTGTCAGGCATTGCAAACGGAACAGGAATATAACAATGCCATTCTCCATATAGAAGAAATTATCAGAGGGAATTCCAATTCAGCGCTCAGACATATGAAGCAATTAATGCAGGAGTATGCTTCAAAAATGGAATATGAAAAGGCTCAGCTGATTAAGAAAAAAATAGAATCGCTTGAAAATTATCAGAGTAAATCAACCGTAGTTAGTCCCAGCATCAGCAATGTGGATGTATTTACTATTGCCTCAGATGAGGATGCAGCGTTCGTGAATTTTTTTAAAGTCATGAATGGAGCTATTGTACTGGGACATACGATTGAAATGAAAATGAAGGTTGAAGAATCGAATGAAGAACTGCTGGAAATGGGAATTGTGGAACTTCGTCAACGTTTTCCAAGCGATGCAAAGGAGATAATTGTTCAGTTTATACCTGGAATTGTGATTCCGGGGGTTGAGTTTGTCGTGCCGCAACGTGGAGACAAAAAAAAGTTACTGGAGCTTTCAGAGAGAAATGTGGAGTATTACCGTAAGGAGAGGGAGAGGCAACAGGCACTTGTCGACCCTGAGCGGCATACCAAAAGGATTCTGCAAACAATGATGAAGGATTTGCGCTTGAAAGAGGAGCCTAGGCGGATAGAATGTTTCGATAATTCAAATATTCAGGGAGCTTATCCGGTTGCGGCAATGACAGTATTTAAAGATGCGCGGCCGTGTAAAAAAGAGTACAGGCATTTCAATATAAAAACGGTTGAAGGGCCGGATGATTTTGCATCGATGGAGGAGGTGATATACAGGAGGTATAGCCGCATGCTTGAGGAAAAACAGGAGATGCCGCAATTGATTGTAATTGATGGTGGAAAAGGACAGCTGAGTGCCGCGCTTCAAAGTCTTGAAAAATTGGGTCTCAGAGGAAAGATTGGAATTATAGGAATTGCCAAAAGGCTGGAAGAAATATATTATCCGGAAGACTCATTACCGATGTATCTGGATAAGAGATCGGAAACGTTGCGTATTATCCAGCAAATTCGTGATGAAGCCCACCGGTTTGGTATTACCCATCATCGAAAACGCCGGGAAAAAGGCACAATCAAAACTGAACTTACCGAAATAAAAGGAGTCAGCCACATCACAGCGGCATTGTTGCTCAACCGCTTCAGGTCTGTTAAGATGATCAAGGAATGTGCGGAAACCGAGCTGGCCGAGGTTATTGGAAAAGCAAAGGCCAGACTGGTTTACAACCATTTTCATGTTTCGGACGAAAAACCCGGGGAAAACTGAAGCAGCAAGCCGGAGTAGCAATAAGCAACCATACCGTTTGCAGATCAAGGTATTGTAGGGAAATTGTTACCTTTACCTCATTAACTCAAAAATATGAAAGACCTTGTAGCGGCTTTTTCCAAACAGCTCAAAGAAGCAATTGAAATTGGCAAAAAGGCCAAATTGACTCCGGCTGAAGACACCTTGTCTCACGTTCTTATCTGTGGTCTTGGCGGGTCAGGAATCGGTGGCAGTATAGTAAGTGAAATGCTTGCTCTTGAAGCAAAGGCGCCTATCCAGGTTTCAAAAGGTTATTTCATTCCTGCATATGTAAATAAAAACACACTTGTTATTATTTCCTCCTACAGTGGCAACACAGAAGAAACCCTTCAATGCTTTGAACAAGCGATTCAGAAAAAAGCTAAAATTGTTTGTATATCTTCAGGTGGAAAAATCACAGATATTGCAGCTGAAAAAAAGCTCGATAATGTGAAGGTCCCCGGCGGTATGCCCCCGCGATCCTGTCTCGGTTATTCCCTGACTCAATTATTGTTTATTCTGCATTTCAATGGAATTTGCAGCAATCCGGTTTCGAAACTGGAAGCAGCCATTAAGCTGATTGAGGATGAGGAACAAAACATTCTTAAAGAGGCTGCTGCAATCAGCGAAGCTTTAATGGGAAAACTCCCTGTCATTTATTCAACTACATATTACGAAGGCATTGCAATCCGTTTTCGTCAGCAATTGAACGAAAATGCCAAATTGCTTTGCTGGCATCAGGTCATCCCGGAAATGAACCATAATGAGCTTGTGGGGTGGAGAGAGAAGAACGAAAATATTGCTGTCATATTATTCAGGGATACAGACGAATATGAGCGAAATAATGTTCGTATTGAAATAAATAAAAATGTCATTGCCAAATACACCCCGCACATAACTGAAATCTGGTCTAAAGGAAAATCAATCATTGAAAAATCCATTTATTTTATCCACCTGGGTGACTGGGTTTCCATATACCTGGCAGAGAAGCGGGGTTTCGATGCAAGCGAAATAAATGTGATCAATGACCTCAAATCTGAACTTTCTAAATTGTAAATTAATATCACTACATGCGTGCTGTAACATTCCTTGATCTGGGCCTGATCGATTATAAGGAAGCCTGGGATTATCAGGAAAAGCTTTTCAGCGGAATAGTGAACCAAAAGATAGCAAACCGCAATCTCCCGGACACTGATATTAAGACAACCTCCAGCTATTTACTGTTTTGCGAGCATCCACATGTTTATACACTTGGAAAAAGCGGGGAAGAAAGTAATTTGCTTTTGAACGACGAGGGCTTAAAAAGCAAATCGGCTAATTTCTATAAAATTAACCGTGGTGGAGATATCACTTATCATGGCCCTGGTCAGATTGTGGGATATCCGATTCTGGATCTGGACAATTTTTTTACCGACATACATAAATACCTTCGTTTCCTGGAAGAAGCTGTGATACTTACGCTTGCCGAATACGGCCTCAAAGGAGAACGATACCCGGGTTATACCGGCGTTTGGCTTGACCCGGGAGATCCTTCCAGGGCAAGAAAAATATGCGCCATCGGGGTGCGTAGCAGCCGGTGGGTAACAATGCACGGATTCGCATTCAATGTACACCCCGATTTGGGGTATTTTGGACATATTATACCCTGCGGCATTGATGATAAAGCAGTTACCTCCATGGAAAAAGAGTTAGGGAAGAAACCTGAAATAATGGAGGTAAAGCAAAAACTACAGGGACATTTTGCCGATCTTTTCGGCTGTGAATACAACTCATAAATCAAGGTTCAGCATGCATGTTTATTCAGTGCGGACAGCAGGATTGATCTTGCTGTTCGCTTACCTGTTTTTAGAAAGCTGCGGATCTGAAAATCCTCTCCCAACGAATTCTGCTAAATCGGATCATGAAAGCAAGCCAGAGAGCAGTTTGATGCACCGTGATTCAGTGGAATTGGACTTCAAAATCAGAATAGAAAGAATTCCATTGGGAGATTTAAATGGAGACGGGATTCCAGATACGGCCATTGTGTTTCCTCCCAGATATCTTACCCCGGGTAATCCGGTTGAAGGCTGTGAGAATGACTCCTGTGATTGCAGGATTCATTTCACTTGCAAGCTGCCCGATCTGAAGGGAATATTAGGTATTGGAGAGGTGATGGCAAATGTAGGTGACCTCGATGGCAATGGATATTGTGAAGTGGCTCTGGTTCCGGAATGGTTTACCAGTGTATGGCAAGGACTTTATGTCTATGGACTTCGGAACGGAAAATGGCAATTGTTCGCCCAGGGAACGTGCAATCTGAACAATCTGGGCTCAGATTCCAATTTTTTCAAGAACAGAGTAAAAAAAATGGATAACAGTCATGTGAAAATAATATCCGACAGCCTGACGGCTGACTCATCGGCTCTAAGTTCCAGAATCTGGCTAATCAAATAAAGGCATGAAAACAACATTGAAAACAATCGGTTGGACTATCTTCATACTGATAATCGGATTAAACCTCTTTATTGTCATGAGCGGCCGGTTCTATTTATACAAGGGGATTGCAGATACCTATCTGAAAGGTCGTACCATTCCGGCCATCGATGAATACCGAATATTTGAAAACCGGACTGTGGAAAACGGACCTTCTCAGGAATGGCCAATCGCCAAAGGCTATAACAAAATACCCTTGGCCGGCAACCAGCTAGAAAAAAACAAGAAACTCGGAACAATTGCCTATTTGATTATTCAGAATGACAGCATTCGTTACGAACAATATTGGGATGGTTTTGCTGATACTTCTCATACGAATTCGTTTTCAATGAGTAAGACAATAGTCAGCATACTGGTAGGTATTGCCATTGACGAGGGGAAAATTAGAAATGTGGATGAGCCTGTCGGAGATTTTATTTCCGAATTCAAGCAAGGAGCAAATGCCAAACTCACTATTAGGCATTTGCTGACAATGAGCTCGGGCATAAATTTCGATGAAAATTACTCCAATCCTCTTGCCTTTCCTGCGGCAGCTTATTATGGAACAGAACTACAAAAACTGTTATTCAGTTACAAGGTAACCGAAGAACCGGGCAAGATATTCCGCTATCTGAGCGGCAACACAGCCATTTTAAGTATTGTACTTGAGAAGGCGACAGGAAAACACATCAGTGATTATGCTTCTGAAAAACTTTGGAAGCCAATGGGTGCCAAAATGCCGGCTTATTGGAGCCTCGACCATAAAAATGGCATGGAAAAAGCATATTGCTGTTTTAATTCCAGTGCCCGTGATTTTGCACGCTTTGGCCAATTGTATTTAGACAGCGGAAGATGGAATGGCAAACAATTAGTATCACAAGGCTATGTATTGCAATCGGTTAAATTGGCCGGATTGACAGATGACGATGGAAAGCCAAATATGCGTTACGGATACAGCTGGTGGATACTGCCTGAATACAAAGGACATTCCATCTTTTATGCCAGGGGCATTCTGGGGCAATACATCATTGTAATACCAGATCAAAAAATGGTGATCGTGCGGCTTGGGAAAAAGCGGGAGGCGGAGAAAAAGAATGATCATCCTTTGGATTTGTTTGATTATATCGATGCCGGATTGGAAAGAAGTGTAATGACTTCGGAGAACAGATAACGGAAGAAAAAAATAAAATTTGATTTGTATCCTTAGTATCTTCGTTTCGGAAACAGAAAGGTCGGAAGCTCACATGAAAAAAGACATTATTCCTCCAATTGTTGAGGACATTGGAATTGCTGTCGTCAAAGAGAAAAATGCCGAAGGCGCAGACGAATGGAATGTTTACCTTCTGAATTTTAAACAGGAAGCAATTGAAGGAGTTCTTGTAACCTCCACGGGTTATGGTGAACTTAACGGAGAGTCCCGGAAAACATCAACTTTGCGGCATTTTCTTGACACGGTTGGTCCTGGAAATTATGTTAAAATCGAACCAATTCATGAACAGGTATTCGGCTTGAACAATGAATATTGGCTTAGTTTTTATCTGCACAAAGTCATGTATGACAAACAATATATTTTCCTGGCAGAAAGCATCTGCGAAGCCAATTGCATAAAAGTTCCTCTTATCAACAAAAAAGGTGTGCTGATTAAATAGACAGCATTCACATTTATTTAGTTTTTACACTTCCATGCTCAAAGACATAAAGACGGAAACAATTCTTTTCCTTGATATTGAAACCGTTCCCGCTTACCCGGACTATCATAACGTACCCGAATCTTTCAAAAAGTTGTGGGACCACAAAGCACGCTTTGTTCGAAAAGACAAGGAAACCGACGGGCCTGCGGAGGTATACAGAAGTGCAGGCATATACGCAGAGTTTGGAAAAATAATTTGTATTTCAGCAGGCTATCTGCGCGGAAATGAGTTTCGGATCAAATCTTTTTCGGGGCATGATGAAAAGGCTCTTCTGGAGGAATTTTCCAAATTGGTGGTAAAGCATTTTAATAAAAAAGACAGTTTGCTATGCGCCCACAATGGAAAGGAATTTGATTTTCCTTTTATTGGCAGACGGATGCTCGTTCATGGCTTGCGTATTCCGCAGATCCTCGATCTTGCCGGTAAGAAACCCTGGGAGGTTAAGCTGTTGGATACAATGGAACTTTGGAAGTTCGGAGATTATAAAAACTTTACCTCTCTGATGCTGCTCGCTGCGGTCTTTGAAATCCAAACTCCCAAAGATGATATTGATGGAAGTATGGTTTGCAGGGTCTACTGGGAGGAAAAAAACCTGAACAGAATCATCACTTATTGCCAAAAGGATGTTCTGACAGTAGCACAGATACTGCTGAAAATGAAGGGACAGGAGCTTTTGCGCCCGGAGCAGGTTGTGCTTACTTGAACGGCTTTGGGATGACCGCATAGGGATAATTTTGTTATTTTTACAACATGACTTTTTACCGAACACTTTTCTGCTTGTTTGCCTGTGCCATATTTGCTGCGTGTCAGGGAAAGAAAGAGATACCGTCCGCCAGTGAAGCACCATCGTATACCGACAGTGTCATCGTCCGGATATTTGGATCCGATACCGGTCTTTTTCGGGGAGTAAGTCTTGGGATGACGCTTCCACAAGTTAAGACACTTCAAAAAGGCAAGCCGGAAGAAGAAGAAGAAGATTATTTATCTTATAGCTTTGGTTTCAAAGATACACTCCAGGGAAATTATTACTATAATTTTGAGGAAGGCCTCGATGAAATAGGAATTGATATTTACAGGGAAAAGCAGAAAGAGTGTAACTGGATTTTTGATCGCCTCAAAACCTATTTTACCAAGAAGTACGGACCATTCCGCTCTGAAAACAGGCTTCTGATCTGGCATGTGAATAATCAGGGGAAAGAAGGCGCTGAAGTCACCCTTGCCGATGAGAGTCTGGATTATGGATATGGCAAATTAACGGTTACTATTTTCCCGTT
>DASYGQ010000269.1:0-2782 GCA_035999585.1 Bacteroidia bacterium
GAAGAATTACGCTTCTACCGTATTGAGCATGCCAGCTACAGGAACAATTGTTCAGAGCGTGAGTCAGACCAAAGGCGCCATCGGTTATGTCGGTCTTGCTTATCTGAACAAATCGATTAAAGCTGTATCTGTTTCTTTCGGAGGAAAACCTGCCGTAAAACCAAGTATTGCAACAGCAAAAGACAAATCTTATCCTGTATCGCGTCCTTTGTTTTATATTTACGCCGGCGCCAGCGAAGCAAAGGTGAAATCTTATGTGGATTACATTCTTTCCGCAGAAGGTCAGAAAACAGTTGAGGCAGTTGGATATATTCCGGTAAAATAAAATACCCGGCGGTCTTCTGTTCATTTTTAATTCTAGAGGCATGAGAAGACGCTTTTCGAAGCTTATTGAACGATTCATTGAGACAATTCTCCTGATCAGCGGCACCTTCACTAGCGTGATTGTGCTGCTGATTATTTTATTTCTGTTCAGCGAAGGTGCGGGACTTTTTCGTGAAACCCCCATGGAAAAAGGAAACGTGGTGGCAGTCAACAGTACGAACCCTGTGAATGCCCTGAGCCCTGCTGAATTCAAAGATATTTTCGACCAGAAAACAAAAACCTGGTCATCCCTTGGAGGCACCAAAGACTCCATCAAACTGTTCAGGGTTGATGACATTGCATCCTATTACACAGAAGAACAAATCGGCTCCAACTTTGAACACCTTGGAGCATGCATCAGTGAGCTTATAACGAAAACACCCAACATCATCGCTTTTATACCTGCTGAATATGCAGGTGCCGGCTTCAAGGGAAAAGTCATTACACTCAAAAAAATTACCATTGGCTCTTTTATAAGCGATAAAGAATGGTTTCCCACTGCCCAACCGGTTGCGCAGTTTGGTGTCCTTTCGCTCATTCTCGGCACACTGTGGGTGAGCCTTGCAGCAATTGCATTTGCATTGCCTCTCGGCCTTGCCACAGCCATTTATCTGGCCGAAATTGCAGATTCACGTGTGCGTAATATTCTCAAACCTCTTATCGAACTGCTCGCAGGTATCCCTTCTGTTGTTTATGGTTTCTTTGGCCTGATTGTCATTGTGCCACTCATTAAAAACACCTTCGGTCTGGATGTGGGTGAAACAGCCCTTGCAGGAAGTATTATCCTGGGTATTATGGCCCTTCCAACGATCATCACCGTTTCTGAAGATGCCCTGCGCAATACGCCCCGTGCAATGAAAGAAGCAAGCCTCGCACTTGGCGCCACCAAATGGCAAACGATATACAAAGTAAGCATTCCTTATTCCGCTTCGGGAATCACTGCAGGAGCCATACTTGGAATTGGCCGTGCCATCGGTGAAACAATGGCTGTTCTGATGGTGACCGGAAACTCTGCTATCATACCGCATTCCCTGCTTCAACCAGTGCGCACCATACCCGCCACCATTGCTGCTGAGCTTGGCGAAGCAGCTCAGGGAGGTCTTCATTACAAGGCTCTCTTTGCCCTCGGGTGTATTTTATTCATCATTACATTTGCTATTAACCTGTCGGTTGAATTCATTTCGGCAAAACGAAAAGGAGGAAAAGAGTAATGAAAACGCCGGATTATGCTAAAATTAAAAGACGAAAGCAGCGCAGCCAGCAATTAGCTTTCTGGACTTTCGGGATAATAAGCTTTGGAATTGTTGCGATTCTTATTGTCATTCTTTCTTTCATCCTCCTGCATGGCTTCAAAGCCATCAGCTGGGATTTTATTACAAAAATGCCGGAAGATGGCATGACTAAAGGGGGAATATATCCAGCCATCATTGGGACGCTTTATCTGGTTGCCGGTAGCATGTTGTTTGCATTCCCGATCGGTGTAATGTCAGGCATCTATATCAATGAATATGCAAAAGATGGATTTCTGAAACGGTTTATACAGATGATGACGAACAATCTGGCAGGGGTGCCATCCATTGTTTTCGGACTGTTCGGGATGTCGCTTTTTGTGAATAAACTGAAATTCGGCGATTCAATCCTCGCCGGATCACTGACACTGGGATTGCTTGCATTGCCCGTTGTCATCCGTACAACGGAGGAAGCCCTGCGTTCTATCGATAATTCTTTCCGTATTGGAAGCATGGCGCTTGGCGCTTCCAAATGGCAGACAACCCGTCGGGTGGTGATGCCAATGGCATTTCCCAACGTGATTACAGGACTCATTCTTTCCATTGGTCGTGTGTCGGGTGAGACAGCTCCCATCCTGTTTACGGTGGCTGCTTATTTTCTCCCCCGTCTTCCTCACAGTATTTTTGATCAGGTGATGGCATTACCTTATCACTTATATGTGATATCTACCAGCGGTACAAACATTGAGGCATCCAGAAGCATGGCATACGGAACAGCTTTGGTGCTGATTGTGCTCGTTCTTATCGCCAACCTGCTGGCCAATGCATTGAGAAGGTATTTCGGTAAAAAAGTGAAAATGAACTGATTTGCAATGAACAAAATTGAAACGCGAAACGTAAACCTGTATTATGGCGATTTTCATGCCCTGAAAGGGATCAATATGTCGATCCGGGAGAACTCGGTGACCGCTTTGATCGGACCTTCGGGTTGTGGTAAATCCACATACCTGCGGCTCTTCAACCGCATGAATGATCTTATAAGCAATGTGAAAATCATAGGTGATGTACTTGTGGAAGGGAAGGACATTTACGAACGTGGCGTGGATGTAGATGAATTGCGAAAAAAAGTTGGGATGGTTTTTCAAAAGCCGAATCCTTTTCCCAAAACCATTTTTGAGAATGTGGCATAT
>DASYGQ010000270.1:0-14586 GCA_035999585.1 Bacteroidia bacterium
GTTGAGCGGAAGGTGCAACTCGCCTTTCACGATTTTATCGTCATGACCTTTCACATCAGCAGAATCAAGACCAAGGATGTTGGCTCCTGCAACGAGTTTGTAATTGGCATGTCCCAGTTCATTGTCAGCACCGGCGTAACGTGCTGTGAAGTCGAACTGCTTGGCATAAATTTCAATCACTTCCGATTTGGTATCATCGGCAGGTGTTGTGATTTCAGTCCAGAGTTTCAGACCCAGGAAGATGATCACTGCCAGTACAGCAGCAGGAACGGAAGTCCAGATAAGCTCCAGCTTGTTGTTGTGCGGGAAATAAGTGGCGCGGTTGTTATCACGACCGTAATATTTGAATGCAAAGAAGAAAAGCAGGATGTGGGTGATCACGAATACGATCCAGATAATGCCCATGTTGAAGTTGAAAAGCCAGTCGAGCTTCACACCGGTGTCGGAAGCCGCTTCCGGAAGAAGGCGCGGACCATAATTCACCAGTTGCCAGATGATAAAGGCGAAAAACGCAACGAGATAAACCAGGAAAAGCCTTCCCATGTTTCTGTTGTCGCGCTCCGTCACTTTGTTCTTGTGTCCCCCCTTGAGTTCCGATGCGAGTTCGAATACCCGTGCAAGCTGTGCAACAGCTATTATCAGAAGTACAAGCGCTAAATAGATCAGTAACTTAACCATAATCTCTTATTTTTTGTTAGGTCCTTAATTGATTAAATATGGAAATGCAATGTTTCTCCAAGGTACGGGTGATTCTTAACAAGCAACGGAGCTTTGGAAAGCTGGTTCAGCACATACCAGGAGAATCCGCCCAGTGAAGCCACAAACATTCCGATTTCCATGAGGCCGATATGACCTTCCGCACCGACAGTACCCGGCATGATCATCACGAACAGATCCGCCCAGTGGAAGAAAAGAATAATGATACCTACGATGAAGATGAAAGTCCGGTTGCGTTTCGCATCACGAGACATCAGCATCAGCATTGGAAGTGCAAAGTTCACGAAGAACATGGTCCAGAGAAGACCGCGGTAATCGTCCCAGCGTGCCTGGTAATAAGTTACTTCTTCAGGAAGGTTGGCATACCAGGTAAGCATGAACTGCGAGAACCACAGGTAAGTCCACAGGAAGCTGATGGCGAACATCCATTTTCCCATGTCGTGCTGGTGACTGTCGTTCAGGAATTCAGCCTGCCCTTTGCTTTTCAGGTGAAGGCCGATGAGGTTAAAGGCAATGATGGCAGTAACCCACTGACCGGCGAATACATACCAGCCGAAGAGTGTGGAGAACCAATGTGCATCGATGGACATGAGCCAGAACCAGGATCCTACTACCGAAGTGAAACCGAAGAATACGAGGAAGATTGCTGCTTTGCGCTGGTTTGTTTTCCAGTACTGAACACCGTCACCGCCCTGATCCGCTTCCAGAGAAACTTTGCAGGTCCAGCGCTGGTAGGCTACGTAGGCAATGAGGAATGCTGCTGTCATACCCAGGAACATGCCGGGGTTGAGGAAAGCTGATTTGTTCTGAAGTACTTTGTCGCTTGCAACAACGGCAGGTTCGAGCCATTTCCAGGTGTGGTGAACATGAAACACACCCAGCAGGCAGTATGTAAATACAAGAACAGCACCAACAGGCAGGAATTTCATCACTGCTTCCATGATGCGTTTGTAGGCAACAGCCCAGGCTGCTTCAGCAGCATACTGCACGGCGTAGAAAAACGTTGCCAGCAGGCTGATGGAGAAAAAGAAGAAGATATTCACCCAGATGTTCGACCAGATGCGCTGAACCTGAACGGGAGTCTGAGCATGCCAGAATATACCGAGCAGCGTTACAATCAGTCCTCCTCCAATCAGACCCAGGCATATATTCTTGGTCTTGGGGCTGAGGGTGTAGTTTAAATTCATTCCACTTGTGTCCATAGGATGTCTCGTGTTTCTTGATTCAGTAGATTGTCTTTATGAAGCTTACTTCGTTTTTTTCATTTTTTTAACCGGAGCCTTTGCTGCTGTGCTGTCGGCGGCAGGTGCTTCTTTTTTGCCCTGAAGCGTCTGCACGTAACGGATCACTTTCCAGCGATCGTCCACGCTCAGCTGTGATGCATGTGATCCCATGAGTCCTTTTCCGTAAGTGATGGTGTGAAACATTTTTCCTTCCGGAAGGTCTTTCAGCGGACCGTCATAAGCGGGTGGGGGGCCGGGGAGTTTCAGGCCGACTTTACCATCACCATGACCGGCGTCGCCGTGGCAATGCACACAGAATTTTCCGTAGATCACTTTCCCCTGTTCAATCACTTCCGGAGAAGCAGGGAATGGGTCATGCAGGGTTCTGCCGGCAAGACCGTAACCAGTACTGTCGTTCGTCAGCGTGTAAGGCATATAGCCGCGTGCAATGGTGCCTTTCACAGGCATGCGGTTCGCCTGAACCGAATCGCCCATGAACGTGGTATAGGCATTGGATTCGTAAGAAGGCGAGCGGTACATGTCGGGCATGTATTCAACACCGGGGCTGTTTGGATCCATTTTATCGCAGGATGCGAAAAACGACATCGCAGTCAGTGCAATTGAACCCAGAACAATGTATTTCATATTTATTTTCATAGGACGAAATTGTCTTTGCATTCCTTTATTTAACATTTACTTCAAGAGCACCGCTTTCTTTCAGCATGGCAACAATTCTGGTTTCATCTTCCGGTTTTGCTTCAATTTCCATGAGGAACATATTGTCGGTTGTTCTCGGATCCGGATTCTTTGGTGTTACACCGGGAAGTATCCAGCTGCGCAGGAAAAAGGTGAGCGCCATTCCGTGACCGGCACAAAACACCGTTGATTCGAACGTTACCGGAATGAATGCCGGAAGGTTCATATAGAATGCAAAGCTCGGCTTGCCACCGATATCTGTTGGCCAGTCTGAAATCATCATGTACCAGGTCATCAAAAGGGCAAGCGACATGCCTGTCAATCCGTAAATGAATGAGCAGATCGAAATCCAGGTACGGTCCACCCCGATGATCGGGTCAATTCCGTGAATCGGGAAAGGAGAAAAAACCTCTTTCACCCGGACTCTGGCCGCACGAAGTTTGATCGCTCCTTTTTTCAGCGTCTCTTCGTCGTCGTAAATGCCGTGTATTACTTTTTTAGCGCTCATAATTGCGTATTGCTTTTATGTTTGGTTTAGTGATGGTCATGTGTATGTGCGGCAGCTTCTTTCTTGTAGCTTTCTCCTGAAACTTTCAGAATCGTTTTCAATTCGTTCAGTGCAATCACAGGGAACACACGCGCGAAAAGCAGGAAGAAGGTGAAGAACATACCAATCGTGCCGGTGAAAATACCGATCTCGATCCAGGTCGGGTGATACATGGTCCAGCTGGATGGGATGTAATCGCGGTGCAGTGAAGTCACGATGATTACAAAACGCTCAAACCACATACCGATGTTTACCACGATGGAAAGAACAAAAGTAAAGGTGAGGCTGGTGCGCAGTTTTTTGAACCAGTAGAGCTGCGGGGAAATCACGTTACAGGTCATCATACCTGCGTAGCTCCACCAATACGGACCGGTTGCGCGGTTCAGGAATGCATACGCTTCGTATTCAACACCGGAGTACCAGGAGATGAAGAGCTCGCTCAGGTAAGCCACACCCACCATCGAACCGGTGAGGATGATCACAATGTTCATATACTCCATGTGCTTCACCGTGATGTAATGTTCAAGGTTCAGCACTTTACGGACAACAAGAAGAAGCGTTTCCACCATCGCAAAACCTGAGAAGATCGCACCGGCAACGAAGTAAGGAGGGAAAATAGTCGTGTGCCAGCCCGGAACAATGGATGTGGCAAAGTCCATCGATACAATCGAGTGAACCGAGAATACAAGTGGGGTGGAGATACCGGCAAGAACAAGGGAGACTTCTTCAAAACGGGTCCAGTCTTTGGCTCTTCCGCTCCATCCGAAGGAAAGGAGCGTGTAGATTTTTTTCGACATCGGCTTTACGGCACGGTCACGAATGGTTGCAAAGTCAGGAATCAGACCGGTATACCAGAATACAAGTGAGATAGAGAAATACGTAGATACCGCAAATACGTCCCAGAGGAGCGGTGAGTTGAAGTTCACCCACAGGGAACCGAACTGGTTGGCATGAGGAAAGAGCCAGTAGTCAAGCCACGGCCGGCCGGTGTGCATGGTAACGAAGATGGCGGCACACATTACAGCGAAGATAGTCATTGCTTCAGCAGAACGGTTGATGGCCATGCGCCATTTCTGACGGAACAGCAGCAGTACGGCGGAGATCAGCGTACCGGCATGACCGATACCGATCCACCATACGAAGTTGGTGATGTCCCAGGCCCAGCCTACTGTTTTGTTGGCACCCCAGGCGCCGATACCTGTACCGATGGTGTAAAACAAACATCCGATTCCCCAGGTCCAGGCGGCAACAGCGATCGTGAAAACGAGGTACCAGTATTTGTTGGCACGTCCTTCGATCGGTCTTGCAATATCCTCGGTGATGTCATGATAGGTTTTGTGTCCTAAGATGAGCGGCTCTCTGATGGCACTTTCGTGTTGCATATGCTTTATTTAAAATTTTATCAGAATGAATTTCTATTGAATGCTTAAGAGTGTTCTTTTTCTTCTTTCTTTTCTTCTTTTTTCTCTCCCTCGTTCTTCTCTGCTTTTTCTCCTTCTTCTTCCATCACCGTATTCCGCACTTTGGTGAGATAGCCAACAGACGGACGTACATCTGTTTCTTCGAGAAGCTTGTAATTGCGTTCATTCGCATGCCATTTTGAAACTTCGCTGTTCGCGTCGTTCAGGTCGCCGAAAATAATGGCGTTGGTAGGGCATGACTGTGAGCAGGCTGTCTGGATTTCCCCATCAACCAGTTTGCGGCCCTGTGTTTTGGCAACAAGCTTGCCAGCCTGGATACGCTGTACGCACATGGAACATTTCTCCATCACACCTCTGGAACGAACCACCACATCGGGGTTCAGAACCATACGGCCGATATCATCCATGGCAGGGTTCACATCCTTGAAATTCTTGTTTCCGGTATAGTTGAACCAGTTGAAGCGGCGTACTTTGAACGGACAGTTGTTCGCGCAGTAGCGGGTTCCCACACAACGGTTATAGGTCATCATGTTCAGGCCTTCACCGCTGTGGCTGGTGGCCAGTACCGGACAAACTGTTTCGCAGGGAGCATGGTTGCAATGCTGACACATAAGCGGCTGGAACATCACACGCGGATTTGCAGTGCTCGGGTGTTCCATTTCGCGGTATGTTTCAATCTTGCCTTTGCCTTCTTTCTTGCCCACCGCTTTGCTCATATCGCTCGAGTAATAACGGTCGATACGGATCCAGTGCATTTCGCGGCTGCGGCGCACTTCTGTTTTGCCGACAACCGGAACATTATTCTCGGCACTGCAACTCACCACGCAGGCTCCGCAACCGATACAGGAATTCAGGTCGATGGCCAGGCCCCATTTGTGGCCAGGGCGATCGAAGGAATCCCAAAGATTCACCTCAGTAGGGTCGGTGGCTTTGCCTTTATGAATAATGGTTTCATGTTCGTTGCCGGCTCCGGCATCATTCATCCAGGCCATTAGTGAAGTTTCCTTCACGATGTCGCGGCCCATCATGGTATGGTGTGTTTGTGTGCAGGCAATCGGGTGAGTGCCTTTGCCTTTTGCAACGGTGGCGTTTGCAGTATACTGCATGGAGTTATTGGTCCACTGAACGGTTTTGTAAACGTTCACGCCAACTTCCTGTGCAGCTTTTCCTGAATTGGTGCGTCCGTAACCCAGTGCGATACCGATGGTTCCCATGGCCTGACCAGGCTGCGGGAATACGGGAAGATCCTGAAGTGTGAAGCCGTCTACAGTAACTGCAGCGGTATCAGGTTCGTCTTCCAGCTGATCGAAACGCTCAAGGACATTGTATTTGCCCTTCATGTCCTCGGGGTTCATGGTGATGTAATTGTCCCATGTAATTTTAGTGATAGGGTCTGGCAACTCCTGGAGCCAGGGGTTGTTAGCCTGAACACCGTTACCCATGGCTGTGGATTCGTAGAATTCCACTTCCATCTCTCCGCCTTTGGCTTCAGCAATCTTTGCTGCTGCGGCCGAAAGGTCGATCTTTGGCATATCGGATGACTCTTCTTTGCTTTCTTTCTTGGGAGCGGCTGCGGCAACGGCTTTGTGGTCGTGCTTGGCATCGTCCTTCCTGGCAGGTGCCGGTGTTCCGCCAACTCCTTCCACATACATGGCTCCATCATGAAGGCTCTGGTTCCAATAGGTCAGCGAATCGCCGGCGTTATTGAACATGGCCTTCCAGTTGTTGCTGAGGTAGGTGTGGTAGTCGGTATCGTTACCGGCCCATTTCAGGATGCTCTGCTGAGCCTGGCGTGAGCCATTGAAACGGGGAGCGGCAAAAAGAGGTGTGATGGTCGGCTGCTGAAGGCTGTAATGGCCTTTGCGCGGATTGTGATCGTTCCAGGATTCGAGGAAGTTATGATCCGGACAAATCACATCGCACAGGGCGGTTGTTTCATCGGAGCGTGTTGCCAGAGACACTTTCGTGGCCACCTTGGCAAATGCTTCTTCAAATTTCAGTTTCGCTGGTGCTGTGTAAACAGGATTGCAGTTGTATACAATCAGGGCGCCTACGTTACCGGAGCGCATGTTTTCAACCAGCTTCACGAAATCTTCGTCAATGCCCTGCTTGGAGTAGTTCGGGGTGTTGATATCGATGGTGTTGCCGTAGTTACCGAGCGATTGGTTGATGGCGTTCACAACGAGCTGGATGTTCACATCGTTGGATCCGCACACAACAAGCGATTTACCTTTGTTGTCCATCAGCCATTTGGCTGTTTCGGCAACGGCCTGATCGTTGATCTTTTTGGAAACAGGCAGTGAACCGCCGGCTACCTTATTATAGAGTGCTGTTACATAAGCACCCATTTCCGACGGTTTCACAGGGTGACGCTCATCGGCATTGGCTCCGCTTACGGTCAGGATGGATTCGAACTGGATGTGTTTCGACATCTCTTTCTTTTCCTTGCTGATCTTGCGTGTCTTGGAATATTGTTTTGCTATTTCAATCGGGCTCACCCAATTGGTCAGGAAATCGGCGCCGAAGCTCACGATCACACTGGCTTTGTCGAAATTATAAGTAGGGATAACAGCCTGACCAAAAGAATTCTTGTTGGCCATCAGCATGCCTGAGTAGGAAATGGAATCAAACGTAACGTGCTTGGCTCCGTATTTCCCGGTGAATTCGGCAATGGCTGCTTTTGTAGTCGGGCTGATGATGGTAGAAGAAAGCAGAACCACATCTTTTTTGGCGGCAACTGCGTTTTCGATACCTGTTTTCACAGCGGCATCGGCTTTGTCCCAGGTCATTTCAGATCCTTTGCCGTTCACAGGTCCGAAAAACCTGTCGGAATCATACAAAGAAAGGAGGGAAGCCTGAACACGGGCATTCACACCGCCCATGGTTATTTTGGAGAAAGGATTGCCTTCGATTTTGATGGGGCGAGCCTCACGTGTCTTAACAATGATGCTGCAATAATCGTGTCCGTCGAAATAAGAAGAAGCATACCAGTTGGCAACACCCGGAGTGACCTCTTCAGGCTTGACAACGTAAGGAACGACTTTGGTAACCGGTGTTTCACAGGCTGCGAGCGTGGCTGCAGTGACGCTGAAGCCCAGGAATTTCAGAAAGTCGCGGCGGCTGGTGGACGATTCTTCCATGGCGTTTGTATCGCTCAGGAATTTGTCAACAGGAACATACTCATTGAACTCGTTCTCGCGCTGTTTCAGAAATGCGGGATTGTCGTTCAGTTCGTCTAAACCTTTCCAGTATTTTTTCGTGTTACCCATATTGGTTATTGGTTATTTGTTATTGATTCCGGCGCGGCCGGAACCGATGAACTTCTTTGTTTAATAGTGACATTTCGCACAATCCAGTCCGCCCATTTTGGCAACTGTGATCGGCTGACCTTTGTATTTTTCTTTCAGCTTGGCGTGGAGGTCATCGTAATATTTATTGCCTTCCATTTTCACTTCAGTTGTGCGGTGGCAATTGATACACCATCCCATGGTCAGCGGAGAGAACTGCTCCACAGTGGTCATCTTCTTCACATCACCGTGACAGGTTTCGCATTCCACTTTACCCACCACCACGTGCTGGTTGTGCGGGAAGAAAACGAAGTCGGGCAGAACGTGAACCTTGTTCCAGAGGATTGGTTTCTGAACGCCTGTATAAACGCCTTTGGCCGGATCCCAGCCTGCAGCTGCATAAATCTTGGCAATTTCTTCTTTGCTGCCGGGGTTGGCAGTTTCAGAGATTCCTTTGTGACAGTTCATACAAACGTTCACGGAAGGAACACCGGCTGTTTTTGATTTTTCAGCACCGCTGTGGCAGTATACGCACTGGATGGCGTTGTCGCCCGCGTGTATTTTGTGGGAGAACTTAATAGGCTGATCAGGATGGTAACCCTGATACACACCGATGTCTTTCACTGTGTACCAGCAGGTTTTCACGCCTATGCAAACAAAGAACAGGATGATGACAGCCACCATGCGTTTGTTGTTTTCGCACCAGTATTTGAAGGATTCCCAGATTGTGCGGTCCGGCTCAGGAGGAAGACCCTGTTTCTGGTTAATAACGTTTTTAAGACTGCGCTTGGTGGAGCGGAGAACGAGTGTGAGGACGATGAGGATACCGATGGCGGCAAGCAATACCCAGAAAGGGTCGAGGCCGCCTTCTGTCGTTTGTTCACCGGTTGTGGTTGTTGCAGGAGCTCCCGGAGCTTTGGCTGGTTCATCACCTGCGTCGGCATATTTCAGGATGGCATCAATGTCTTCTTTGGCCAAACCAGGGAAAGCAGTCATTTGCGACTGACCGTTCTCATTGAAAATTTTGGCTGCATACGCATCGCCGCCTTTGATCACTGCACTGGAGTTGTGAACCCAGTTGTATTTCCAGTCGCCGCCGGGGATACGTCCCAAAACGCCTTTCAGTCCGGGACCGGTCAGTTTCTGATCGGTTGGCTTGTGACAGGAAGCACAATTAGCCTTGAAAAGGCTTTTGCCATCTGCCGCATAGGCGCTTTGAAAATTCAGGAAAAAGAGGGAAAAGAGTAGGAAATGAAGAATCACAAAGGCTTTCCTTTGTGCTTTTGGGTGTGATTTGTGCATATCTTGGATATTAAAGAAGTCGAATCTTAGTGCTATTCTCTCTTTTAATGCGCGACAAATTTATAAGAAACAACAGATCGTGATTCAAAAAGGGCAGGAATATTTTAAACCAAAATCAATTTATATTCATTCTAAATAAGCCGAAAGCCATTGGAAGATATTTAACTTTTAAAACATCGCATTTATCTTGAAAAACAGGCCGGTCATCTATCTTGAATTTTTCTCCGTAACTTTGTACTCATGTCCATCCGATCTTCCGTTATACTCAGTGCCACTGCTCTTTTTTCAAGTATACTCATGCATGCTCAAACAGCTGCAGACTCAAGCCGGGCCGACATTCATGCCGATCGTTCCTTGTTTGTTCTGCTCGACAAGCGGAAAGCTATTGGCATCAAAAATCTGAAAGGATACAGGGTGAAAATCCATTTCGGGGCGGAGAAAGCCAAAGCCAATGAAATGAAAGCGAAATTTATTCAGCTTTATCCGGAAGTTCCTGCCTATATGGATTATGACAACCCGAATTTCTCAATTACCGTCGGCAATTACCGTAGCCGCCTTGAAGTCTATAAATTCTTCCGCGAAATCCAGACCGACTTCCCCAATGCCTTCATCGTAGAGATGAAAATCGAGTATCCTGATCTTACCGTTCATAAGGAAGAACCGAAAACAGAAGGGGAAAACAAGTAGAAAATTGAATTTCGAATATTGAACGCCGAATATCGAATTTCGAAGTGTTTAAGGGAAATAATATTCAATATTCAATGCTCAGTGTTCAATTCTCAAGTAAAAAGGAGAAAATGAATTTCGAACACCCAATATCGAAGTTTAGAAGGGAAATAATATGAAAGGGAGAAGAATATATCTCTTCATCTAGGCAACTACAATGCCAGGCCAATCTCCAGAGCCAACCCCGACGGGGTTGTTTTCGACCCTGAAGGGGTCGCAGAATGCAGGTTCTCCCGTCAGAAAAACACTCAACTAATGTAACGCGTTTCAATCCAAACACTGGGCAAGGCACAAGCATCAAAAAAACGATCTGCAATCGTGCGACCCCTGCAGGGTCAAAGCGCTTGTTTGAGTATTTATTATAAACCTGTGATGCCTTCGGCATCCTTTATGCCCGATTGAAATGAAATCATGTTTCATATTTCAGATAATCTGCGGCCTACTTTTCCTCCCTTGAGAATTGAATATTGAACAATGATTCTTTTCCTTTTAAATACTTCGATATTCGAAATTCGGTGTTCAATATTCGACATTCATTTCAAAAAAAAAGCTGCTTCGATAAGAAGCAGCTTTTTACAATTCATACTTTACGATTAAAGCTTCGCTTTGATCTCCACCATATCGTATCCTTCCACGATATCGCCGACTTTAATATCATTAAAGCCCTGGATATTCAATCCGCATTCGAAGCCTGTGGCCACTTCTTTCACATCGTCTTTGAAACGTTTCAGAGAGCCCAGAGAACCGGAGTGGATCACGATGCCGTCGCGGATCACGCGCACCTTCGTGTTGCGTGTGACTTTTCCGTCGAGCACCATACAACCTGCAATTGTTCCCACCTTGGTGATGTTGAACACTTCGCGGATTTCGATGTTGCAAACGATTTTCTCTTCGAACTCCGGAGCCAGCATGCCTTCCATCGCCGCTTTGATCTCGTTGATCGCATCGTAAATGATAGAATAGAGGCGGATGTCGATCTGTTCGGTTTCGGCCAGCTTGCGGGCTGTGGTCGAAGGACGAACCTGGAACCCGACAATGATCGCATTGGATGCAGAAGCAAGCAAAACGTCTGACTCGGTGATGGCACCCACGGATTTGTGAATGATATTGACCACAATCTTTTCGCTCGACAATTTCTGCAAGGAGTCGGTGAGGGCTTCGATGGAACCATCCACGTCGCCTTTGATGATGATATTGAGCTCTTTGAAATCGCCGATGGCAAGCCTGCGTCCGATCTCATCGAGTGTGATGTGTTTCTGTGTACGGATACCCTGTTCACGCTGCAGCTGCAAACGCTTTGTGGCGATCTCCCTTGCTTCGCGCTCGTCATCCATCACGTGGAATTTGTCGCCGGCTTGCGGTGCGCCGTTCAGACCAAGGATCTGGACAGGCATAGCGGGTCCGGCTTCTTTCACGGCTGATCCGCGTTCGTTCTGCATGGCTTTCACCCTTCCGCTGTAACAACCGGCGAGCAGTACATCACCCACTTTGAGTGTGCCTTTTTCAACCAGAATGGTGGAAGTATAACCACGTCCTTTGTCGAGCGTGGATTCGATGATTGTACCTGCGGCGTTACGTTCCGGGTTTGCTTTGAGGTCGAGGATTTCGGCTTCGAGCAATACTTTGTCGAGCAGTTCCTTGATGCCGGTTCCTTTTTTAGCGGAGATCTCCTGGCACTGGAACTTACCGCCCCATTCTTCCACAAGAATATTCATCTGAGCCAGGGCCTGACGGATATTGTCGGGATTTGCTCCAGGCTTGTCAATTTTATTGATGGCAAACACCATGGGCACATTCGCTGCCTGGGCATGGTTGATGGCTTCCTTGGTCTGCGGCATGACGCTGTCGTCAGCTGCAATCACAATGATGGCCACGTCAGTTACTTTGGCACCGCGTGCACGCATTGCTGTAAAGGCTTCGTGACCGGGAGTATCCAGGAAGGTGATGTCTTTGCCGTTTTCAAGTGTGACACGGTAAGCACCGATGTGCTGTGTGATACCACCTGCTTCACCTGCAATAACGTTTTCTTTCCGGATATAATCCAGCAGAGATGTTTTACCATGATCGACGTGACCCATGACGGTCACAATCGGTGGACGTGTGATCAGTTCCTCCGGTGTGTCTTCTTCATCACGGATGGCTTCCTGCACTTCCACGCTTACAAACTCCACTTTGAAGCCGAACTCTTCAGCCACAATGCTGATGGTTTCAGCATCCAGACGCTGGTTGATGGAAACGAACATTCCCAGGCTCATACAGGTTGAAATAATCTGTGTGACGGGGAGGTTCATCATGCTGGCGAGCTGACTGGCGGAAACGAATTCCGTTACCTTCAGTACGCTTTTTTCAGCTTCCTGTCTTTCCACTTCTTCAGCCATTTTCTGGCTGACCATCGAACGTTTTTCTTTCCGGTATTTCGCTGCTTTTGATTTTCCGGTATTGCCGCTCAGGCGTGCAAGGGTTTCCTTGATCTGGGCCTGGATTTCAACTTCAGTCAGTTCATGTCTTGGACCGCCGCGTGCAGGGGCTTTGCGCGGACCACCAGGGCCTGTGCCTGCACCGCTCTGGCCGGGTTTGAATTTATTGAATTCATTCGGAGGAGCTTGTCCTTCATTGCCCTTGTTGATGCGCTTGCGCTTCTTCTTTCCTTTTCCGCCTTCAAATCCCGAGGAGGAGGAGGCAATGGGTTTTTTCTTGTCGGGCTCAACCGGAAGTTCAATCTTTCCGATGATTTTCGGGCCATCCTGTTTTTCAACAGGGCGGCGATAGAGTTCTTCTTCTTTCGGAGCTTTGGGTTCCGCTATTTCTTCAGGGGCCTTTGCTTCCGGTATTACAACTTCAGGAACAACAGGTGCTTCTGCTTTTTCTGCTTTTTCTTCTGTTACTTCCTCTGCCGCTTTCTTGGTGGCTTTCTTTGGTTTTTCAGCTTTCGCTTCCTTCTCTTTTTCTTCTTCTTCTTTCTTGGCTTTTGATTTCTTGTCCGGCTTTGTTTTGCTGTTGATGGAATCCAGGTCGATTTTTGAAATCACTTTTACAGAAACACTGGGTTCGGCCTTCACTTTGACCGGCTCTTCAGGCTCTGTTTTGGCTTTCACCACTTCCGGTTCAGCAGGCACTTCCTTTTCAGGGGCTTTTGCTTCACGTGAATGACCGATATTGGCTCCCTTGTTCAGGTCTTTGATCACCACTTCCTCATCCTCACGCTCTTTGCGGGCTTCGTTTTTATAGTCAGCCTCAATGGTGATGGTTTCCTTCTTAATCTTCGACACCAGGTTGAGGGTTTTCGCCTCTTCCTTCATTTCCCGCTCAGGCGCAAATTCCCTCTGCAGCAGGATATACATGTCCTCAGAAATCTTCTGGTTGGGATTGCTGTCCATCTGGAAGCCCTTGGCCTGAAGAAATGAGATCATCCTGTCTGGTGGCACGCTCAACTCGGCTTTCACCTTACTTAACCGGATTGTTTTTTCTGTTTCTGACATATTTTGCTTTCGTATTATGCTTATCCGGAAAATTCTGATTGAAACTCCGGCAATTCTGAATCCTGCGCTTAGAGCAGGATTCGGGTATTCTATTCAAACTCGGAACGGAGAATCTTCCTGACTTCGTCAATGGTTTCCACTTCCAGGTCGGTGCGTTTCACCAGCTCTGTGTTGGTGAGTTCAAGCACGCTCTTGGCTGTGTCGCATCCGATGTTTTTAAGGGCATCGATGATCCAGCTTTCAATTTCGTCTGCAAATTCTTCGAGATCCACGTCTTCGTTGTCTTCCTGTGTATCGCGGTAAACATCAATTTCATAACCGGTAAGTTTACCGGCAAGTTTGATATTGTGTCCGCCTTTGCCGATGGCCAGGGAAACCTGGTCAGGCTTCAGATAAACATCAGCGCGTTTGGTATCGTCGTCGATTTTGATGGATGTGATTTTGGCCGGGCTCAGGGCGCGTGAGATAAAGAGCTGCGAGTTATTGGTGAAGTTGATCACGTCGATGTTCTCGTTACGCAGTTCACGTACGATACCATGGATACGGGATCCTTTCATTCCAACGCAGGCTCCAACCGGGTCAATGCGGTCGTCGTAAGATTCCACAGCCACTTTGGCGCGTTCTCCGGGTTCGCGTACAATTTTCTTGATCGTGATCAGACCGTCGAATACTTCGGGTACTTCCTGCTCGAACAATTTTTCGAGGAAAACAGGAGAGGTACGGGAAAGGATGATCACAGGTGAATTGTTTTTCATTTCCACGCGGGCAACAACAGCACGAACCGAATCGCCCTTCTTGAAGAAGTCGGAAGGAATCTGTTCCGATTTCGGCAGGATAAGTTCGTTGCCTTCGTCGTCGAGGATAAGGGTTTCTTTCTTCCAGGTCTGGTATACTTCGCCGGTGATGATATCGCCAACGCGGTCTTTGTATTTTTTGTAAAGGCTGTCTTTCTCAAGATCAAGGATGCGGGAAACCAGGTTCTGGCGGATAGCCAGCACGGAGCGTCTTCCGAAATCCTCGAGACTCAGCTGATCCGTTACTTCTTCGCCGATTTCAAAATCGGGCTCGATTTTGCGGGCGTCGGAGAGGCTGATGTGGATATTCTCATTGTAATCAAAGCTGTCTTCGGCAAATTCATCGTCCACGATGGTACGGTTGCGCCATATTTCCAGGTCACCACGATCGGGG
>DASYGQ010000305.1:0-12578 GCA_035999585.1 Bacteroidia bacterium
GTATTTATATCCTCGACATTGCTGCAAGAACAAGCCGTTTCATTACGGATGACGGTTTCGATCCCTATTTTTCTGCAGATGGCAACAAGATCTTTTTCCAGTCGGGTTCCGACGATGCACAGAAAGCCTTTAAGGCGTATGACCTCCGGGAACACAAAACAGAAACCATTTATACGTCCAAATACGCCAATAGCTTTGTGCCGAGCCCGGATAACAAATGGATTGCCTTCACCGAACTCTTCCAGGTTTACATTGCCCCCATCATTCCTTCCGGAAGGACGGCTGAGCTAAGCCATGAATCGGAAGCTAACCCCATTGCCAAAGTAACCCGGGATGCGGGCATCAATCTCCACTGGTCAGCCGACAGCAAAAAACTTCACTGGACATTGGGAGATGAGTATTTCACGAATAGTCTCAAAGACAGATTTACCTTTCTGGAAGGTTCACGTGACAGTCTTCCACCTGTGGATACCGCTGGTATTAAAATCGGACTTATACTCAAATCCGACAAGCCCACAGGCCTCCTGGCCCTCCGTGGTGCCCGTATCATTACCATGAAAGGCGATGAGGTCATTGAAAACGGAACGGTTCTGATACGCGACAACCGGATTGAAGCAATCGGGGCGACAGCTGATGTCAGCATTCCCAAAGAGGCAAAAGTGGTGGATGTAACCGGCAAAACGATCATTCCCGGAATCGTGGATGTGCATGCACACATGGGCACGTTCAGACAGGGATTAAGTCCTCAGAAACAATGGAGCTATTATGCCAACCTGGCTTATGGGGTAACAACAACACACGACCCTTCATCGAATACCGAAATGGTTTTTTCTCAGTCTGAAATGGTCAAAGCGGGTTATATGACCGGTCCCCGGATCTTTTCAACCGGCTGGATTCTTTACGGAGCGGATGGCGATTTCAAAACCGTGATCAATAATCCCGAAGATGCCCGCTCAGCCGTATACCGGACGAAGGCTTACGGTGCTTTCTCTGTTAAAAGCTACAACCAGCCCCGTCGCGAACAACGCCAGCAGGTCATCACGGCTGCCAGAAATCTGGGTATACAGGTTGTTCCCGAAGGAGGCTCCACCTATTTTATGAATCTGAGTCAGATCATCGACGGTCATACCGGCATCGAACACAATCTGCCCATAGCAGACCTGCATGATGATGTGATCCAGCTCTGGAAAAACAGCAAAACGGGTTATACCCCCACCCTCATCGTCTCCTATGGAGCTGCCCATGGTGAATACTACTGGTACCAGAAAACCGATGTGTGGGCCAACAAACACCTGCTCGACTTCACTCCCCGTTCGGTGATTGATCCGCGTTCACGCCGGCGCACGCTGATCCCCGACGATGAATATGAAAGAGGCTTTCTGGAGGTATCACGATCCTGTAAGAAACTCGCTGATGCAGGCGTCAAGGTGAATCTGGGTGCACATGGCCAGCTTCAGGGCCTGGGTGCTCATTGGGAACTCTGGATGCTTCAGATGGGCGGAATGACCAATATGCAGGCCCTCCGTTGCGCCACCATGAATGGCGCTGAATACCTGGGCATGAGTAAGGAGATCGGTTCACTGGAGAAAGGCAAGCTGGCTGACCTCGTGGTGCTCGATAAAAACCCGCTGGAAAACATCCGTAACAGTGAAACGGTTCATTATACAATGGTCAACGGCCGTCTTTTTGATGCCGCAACCCTCAACGAAATTGGAAACTATGACCGGAAACGGGGGCGTTTCTTTTGGGAAAACAAAGGGTACAACGCTTCTTTTCCATGGCATGAAAATGCATCGGGAGACGATGACCAGCTTCATTGAAATAAACAGCCAACCGCTTGCAAGCCAGTCCCGTCAAGGCTTTTGAGTTTGGTTTCATTTTGAAGAGAAAGATCTTATGATTTTCATATTTTATTTGTTGATTTTCTGAAACTTTTATATAAACCAGCCGTTATAAGTTCAGGTTTAGGGGTCAACGGTATTAATTAATATTCCATTCATGAGACAACTTAAAATTTCCAAACAGGTTACCAATCGAGAAACAGCATCTTTAGACAAGTACTTGCAGGAAATTGGCCGAGTTGAATTGATTACCGCTGAAGAAGAAGTTGAATTAGCCCGCCGGATCAAACAGGGAGATCAGTCTGCACTCGAAAAATTAACCAAAGCCAATCTCCGGTTTGTCGTTTCCGTTTCCAAACAATACCAGAACCAGGGATTAAGTCTTCCCGACTTAATCAATGAAGGCAATCTCGGTTTGATCAAAGCAGCTCAGCGCTTCGATGAGACACGCGGTTTCAAGTTTATCTCTTATGCCGTATGGTGGATCCGTCAGAGTATCCTCCAGGCTCTGGCTGAACAGTCCCGTATCGTTCGCCTGCCGCTCAACAAAATCGGCTCCATCAACAAAATCAACAAGACCTTTGCCAAGCTCGAACAGGAATTCGAACGCGAACCCAGCATCGACGAAATAGCCATTGCCCTTGAACTCTCGCCTGAAGACATCAAAGAGAGCATGAAGAACCACGGACGACATGTATCCATGGATGCTCCCCTGGCCAACAGCGACGAGAATACAAGCAATATGTACGATGTCATGACCTCTGAGGACAGTCCCAGCCCCGAAGGCGGACTGATCAACGAGTCACTTCGCAGGGAAATAGAAAGGGCGCTCACCACCCTGACATCCCGGGAGGCGGATGTAGTCAGACTGTACTTTGGACTCAACGGAGAACATGCCCTTACACTCGAAGAAATCGGAGAGAAATTCGACCTTACACGCGAACGTGTCAGGCAGATCAAAGAAAAAGCCATACGCAGGCTCAAACATACTTCACGAAGTAAAATCTTAAAAACATATCTCGGATGATGAAAACTTTACAATAGCTAAAAAAGTCCACCGGACAACTACAGACAAAAAGGGGAGCGGCCACGCTTCCCTTTTTTATTTACTTTTGTGAACCAAAACAACCCTTTCATGGCACATCTCATAGCCCCCTCCATCCTCTCCGCCGATTTTGCCAATATCCAGCGTGACGTGGAGATGATCAATAACAGTCAGGCCGACTGGTTTCACATTGATATCATGGACGGCGTGTTTGTGCCCAATATCTCATTCGGATTTCCGGTTGTCAAAGCCATTCACAAGCATGCCAAAAAGCCATTGGATGTGCATCTGATGATTGTGGATCCCGACCGTTACCTGGCCGCTTTCAAAGAGGCAGGCACTCACCTGCTCAGCGTTCACATCGAAGCATCCACCCACCTTCACAGAACCATTCAGGCCATCAAAGCTCTGGGCATGAAAGCCGGGGTGGCCATCAATCCGCATACACCCGTCGAATCGCTTTCCGAAGTCATTGCCGATATCGACCTGGTTTGTGTCATGTCGGTGAACCCGGGCTTTGGAGGACAGAAATTTATTGAGAATACCTATCAGAAAATCAGGACTTTAAAGGCGCTTATTGCAGCAAAACATTCCACTGCGAAAATTGAAATAGACGGTGGCGTGAGTCTTGAAAATACGTCCGCACTCATTCAGGCGGGAGCCGATGTGCTGGTTGCCGGAAATACGGTTTTCTCCTCTGGTGATCCGGCAAAAACGATTGCCGATCTGAAGAAGATGAAATAAACGCTTAGTAGGCGTAATCTTTGAGGTATTCAAAGCGGCTGCTCAGTTTTCCGTCTTTACAGATGGTAGCCCTTTCCACAATTCCTTCCGAATCATTTCCAAGCAAGGCAGGGAAAACACGTTCTGTCAGGTCTTTTCCAAAACCATCCGAAGCATCCCTTGGCAGTTCGCAAGGCAGATTATCCACAGCCATCACCGTTACCGATGTTTTGCTGAATGGAATATCTATGGTCTCGGTCTGTGGGTTAAAACCATAAAAAGGCTCGTCAATGGTGCTGGCTTTGATGGTGCTGGGCACCGATCCGTTGATGTCGCAGGTGATGTCGGCAATGACACTGATGTGGAAGCCGGGTGAACGCATATCCTCAATCGTAAAGAGTTTTGGCGCTCTGGGATCCCAGAAATGGGCTGTAATGAGCAGATCGGCCCATTTGGTAAAGGGTTTGAAAGTGGAAAAATACTTATCGGGACTGCTGAAGAAATCCTTCAGAGTCCAGGATGAACCGTCTTTGGCATCGTGGTAATCTTTGGAATGCAGCTGGCAGTAGACCGGTTCACGAAAGGAATGATGGAGGAATTCATAGGGAGTTACTTTCCGTATTTTCAGGGCTCCGAGGGTTTCAATGACTCCGTTGGCAACGCGTCCGCCTCCGGTGATCACGATCTTGATATTGGTCAGCTTCACCCGCTTCAGTTCTTCCTCGAGCTCGGCTTTGTCGCGGCACTTATGCGCCGGTTTGATGTGAAAAAGGTCATAACGCATTCCATAAGCACGGATACCGTTGTAAGCACCCACGATGCCTGCATAACGGCCGAAACCGATGACCCGGTTGTTTTCCTCATCCGTCAGTGTCTCATAATCAATCATGGTGATCTTTTTCTCGATCAGGGCATGCATCAGTTTGCGGTTGTGGGCTTGTTTCTTGACGGTATGTGAGAAGAACAGGTATTTCTTTCCGGTGATGAGCTTCTCGGCAGGCACTTCTTTTACGCCAAGCAGGATATCGCAGCCCGATACATCTTCCTGAAGCCGGAGGCCGAAAGCGGTGTATTCATCATCGCTGTAGCAGCGGATGGGACTCGGTTGTATGTATATTTCAAGATCCTGGTAGAGGCGCAGTAATTCGCTGCATTCAAGCGGGGTGAGTGGAACGCGTTTATCGTGGGGTACTTTCTCCTCGCGGAGAACTCCTAATTTAATGACAGGCATACGGCTTTTATTTGCCGCAAATGTAAAGAAAAAGCCGGCTTGAAAAAGGGATATAAGTCACTGGAAGAGATGGTAAAAAAGCAAAAGGCGCAACCGGCCAAAACCGGTCACGCCTTTAGATAAGGGTATTGATTTACTTGTTAAGGAATACTCTTGTACTGAATTGCTCATTGTTATTGCCCACAATCACAAAGTACAAACCGTTGGTTTGACCTGAAAGATCAACAACATGACTTGTATTCTGCATATTCAGCAGGGAACTGTATACTTCACGTCCCAGCATGTCCACAACAGAGATATGTGCTTCAGAAAACGAATTCGGAAGGCCCTTCAGCTGAAGAGCAAAAACACCGGTGCTGGGGTTTGGGTAAACTGTCATGGTCACAGAGGATTTGTCTGCTTCATGAATGCCCAAAGTGTTTGTTAAAAGCTTGGCAACATACATATCCGAGCCTCCCGCATTGGTCAGGGTTGAACTGCCAAAAGCAAGGGAAGCTGTTGTAAAGGAGCCGGTTATGTATGAATTTCCAAGGATATCAACGGCAATGGAATTGCCACGGTCGTCCCCGGTGGAAGGAGTGCTTTTTGCCCAGATTTCTGTCCCTGAAGGATCATATTCTGCGACATACATCGCGTAAGTGCTGGCAGAGTTTGTCAGAACCGTGGTTCCCATGGTCATGCTGGTGCTTGCAAAATAGCCCGTCAGATATGAATTGCCGTAATGATCAACTGTTACACTTGCCCCGATGTCATTAGCCGTTCCGCCGGCACTTTTTGCCCACAAAACAGTGCCTGAAGGATCGTATTTCACAAGAAAAATATCATCATACGATTTCAGTGTCAGAGGGAAGCTTCCAAAGGTAAGCGTGGAACTGTTGAATGTACCGATCACGATGGCGTTACCGCTGGGATCCATTTTCACACCATTGGCTACATCATTGGATACACCCGTTGCACTTTTTGCCCAAACGGCGGTGCCGGAAGCGTCGAGTTTGGCAGTAAACATATCGATGCCGCCACCATTGCTGAGTGTCGTGGTACCAAAGCTGATGGAGGAGCTGAGAAAGGTACCTGTGATAAACACATTTCCACTTGCATCCACATCAACACCATTGGCGGAGTCATCACCGGTACCGCCAACCCTTTTTGCCCAGACTACATTTCCGGACGCATCGTATTTAGCAACAAAAATATCATTCCCTCCCGCATTTGTGATCGATGTGGTTCCGAATGACATGGTAGAACTGGCAAAATAACCGCAGATATATGCATTTCCACTGCCATCCAGACTAATGCCCAGACCAATGTCGTTTGCACTTCCACCTGCAATTTTAGCCCAAAGCACATTCCCGGAAGCGTCATACTTCACGATGAAGGTATCGTCATACCCATGAAGCGCCAGGGTTGTGCTGCCAAAGGTAAGAGTATTGCTATTGGTATTGCCAGACACATACACGTTACCGTTTGCATCAACAGCTACCTTACTCCCGCCATCATTTGAAACACCGGAGGCGCCTTTTGCCCATAGTACATTACCGGAAGCATCGTATTTCACCAGGAAATAGTCGAGGCCTCCCGCCGCAGTATTGCTAAGTGTGGTGGATCCGAAGGTAATGGATGAGCTCGTGAAGTTACCCGTCACATAGGTATTACCGCTCGCATCCACACATACACCATTGCTGATATCGTTACCGCTGCCACCGGCATTTTTTGCCCAGGACCAGTTAGGTGCCTGTGCATTTGCGCCGGCGCTCATCAAAGCCAGGCCAATTGTCAAAAGAGTAAAGATTTTCTTCATATTGTTGATTTTAGGTTTATTGGATTTCCTGCCGTCTCAGCCGTACAATTGCATTCCCGGTTCAACAGGATGCGAATGGATTGGATGAATATGTGTTTTAGCAGGGAGTGTAACAAATATAGAAAATACAATCCCCGGAAGGGGGGCTTTTTAGTGAACTGCTTATTTGGGGGCTTTAACTGCTGAGTTGCTTGAGGGAACTGTTCTCAAAAGGTGAAAAAAGCTCTCATTTTCGTTTTATTTTTAGCATTAACTTTACCGCGTGAAAAAACAGGCCTTCTTCATACTTGAAAGAAAATCACAATCACTTTCTGCTCCCTCCTAAAGGTCTGGAAACCGGAACACTGACCTCGACATAGAATTTTCATTGGTGAACCAAACAAAGTTTCTATAGATTCTAGTAAATATCAAAACACTTAAAATGACAAAACCTATACTTTCCATTGCATTGATTTTTTGTTCATTCCTTGTGATGGCGCAAAAAGATTCCGTCAAATCACAAATTCCTTTTGAAGGGCAGGATCAGACCTGGCAGAACGGTTCCGACCGGAGAGATTCATCGGTACTGAGCAGCAAATACATAACCGGCATCATCATGCTCGATGCCAATTATACCTATTCGGGCAACACACCGAACGATCATACCGTGGTAGGGTCCACGGCGCTTGCCCGTAACAATGAGATGGAAGTATCGGCGGCAGTTATCGGAGGAGAATTCAATTACAACGGTGCCCGGGGAAGGATTCTCACTCAGTTCGGAACCCGTTCGACGGTGATACCCCGAAATGATTACAGCCCCTATCGCGGACAATACAATCTGGACAATGTTTACCGTTACATCAGCGAGGCTTACGGAGGCTATCACTTCAATGTCATGCATGGTATCAATGTCGACGCCGGTATGTTCATGTCTTATGTGGGTCTTAACTCTTATTATCAGGTGGAGAACTGGGAATACCAGGCCTCCTTTACATCAGACAATACTCCCTGGTATTTCAATGGTTTGAGAACCCAGATTTTTCCCAGTAACACACTAAAACTTGAATTGTGGCTTATCAATGGGTGGCAAAGCTATGGCATGTTCAATGAAATGCCCGGAATAGGCGGCAATATCACCTGGTGCCCGAAAGAAAGCATCAAACTGCTCAGCAATGATTATTACGGATCGGATGCTGCGGGCCTGCCCGGAAGAAAACGGTTTCATTCCGACAACAGCCTGCTTGTGCGTTTGTACAACAAACCGAAATCAAAAGGCATCAGCAAAGTGGCCTTTTCACTGACAGGCGACATCGGTTCTGAAAAAGGTGACGGAGTGAATGGATTTACGTCAAGCCCGGTGCTGGGACCAGCCCAGAACTTCGTCAGCGGCATGTTTTATGGACGAGTCTGGTTTCATAAAAACAAGTTCGCATGGACCTTCGGCGGAGGCGTCATGACCAATCCAGGTCGCTATCTTGTGCTGTATCCGACCGGCGATGCTAGTCCCCTCCCCGATCCCAGGAACCCTACCCAAACCGAAGGCACTCATCCATTCAGTGCAAATCCCGGAGATCAGTTCTCGGGATGGGATTGCTCCACTAATATCAGCTGGATGCCAAACCAAAGTCTCGAAGTAAGGTTGGAATATGTTCACCGTGAAGCAAGCATTGGTTATTTTGCCGGTCCTGGAGGTGTTACCTCTCCTACGGGTTATACTACCACAGCACTTCCCGCAAACTGGGCTCCTGATCTTGAAAGGTCAGAGAACCGGATCATTTTTGCAGTATTGTTCCGGTTGTAGCAGCTAAAATATTTATTTCCGGAAATTTCCTTCCCCTTACGGGCGTGTGATCTTCACATGCCCGTTTTTTTTAAAACAAGCATCCTACCCTACTGGCGATGAATAATACGCTCTGAGCCAATTCCTGACATCTCTGCCTTCTCTGAGAATACCTTTACCCTGAACACCTGATCTGATTCAGCGAATGTTTAGCAATACAACCCGTCACAAATAGCAATAAAATGAAAACAAATACTCTTATTCTCCTTTCCTTCCTCGCACTGACACCGGTCATTCATGCTCAAAGCAATGCAACCGATGTGCGCGAAAATCTGCTATTCGGTTTGAAAGGCGGAATGAATATCTCTAACGTTTATGATACGCAGGGCGATGCATTCCGGGCAAATCCCAAAGCTGGCTTCGCAGGTGGGGCTTTCCTCTCCATTCCTATCGGAAGATATCTTGGTATTCAGCCGGAAGTGATTTTCTCGCAGAAAGGTTTCAGGGGAAGCGGCATGCTGTTCGGAAGCAATTATGATTTCAGCCGTACCACCAATTTTATCGACATTCCTCTTTTCTTCATGCTGAAGCCGAGTGAGTTTTTCACCCTTTTGGCAGGACCTCAGTTCTCTTACCTGGTGCAGCAAAAAGATGTGTTTACAAATGGAAACAGTACCACACAGCAGCAACAGGAGTTTGAAAACGACAATATCCGCAGAAACATCCTTTGTTTTGTCATCGGCGGCGATATCACATTGAAGCACGTTGTACTTGGCGGCAGAGCCGGATGGGATGTTCAGAACAATAACGGAGATGGAACTTCATCAACACCCCGTTACAAAAACGTTTGGTACCAGTTTACAATCGGTTACCGGTTTTATTAAACAAGGTATTTTCTGATAACCGTGAATTTCTCAATCATTCTTAAAAGAAATGAAGAGTAAAGAAACCCAGCGATGAAAAAGAAAAACAAAGAAGCATTGAAGAAGAAACTTTTCTCTTCAATCACCTCTATCCTTGAAAAAGATCAGGATAGCATTAAGAGAAAAACAAAGAAGGCCATTCGGAAATCGATCAGGCGTATTCTGAAAAAAACGGATAAACAGAAGAAAGTCAGAGCCGTCAGCCCGAGAAGTTAATATAAATCCTCTTCGTATGATCCACACTGAAAATCAGCGCCAGCACGAAGTTTTGAAAGAAATCGTCAGCCTGACCATGAAATTGAAAGCAAAATTCCCTGCTATCTATGCGCATCTGGATGAGACACCTCTTTTTAAGCCGTCTGATCCATCCAATGACCTGAAAGCAATGGAAGACTACCGCGATACGCTTGCTGTCCAATTAAAGGAGGGTACTATCCAGAATAAAGAGCAAGAAATGAAACCATCTACGAGCAGCGAGTGGGATCTCATCCATCCCCAAACAAACAATCCTGATATTGTTCCTCAGGCCATTCCTCCGGATTGCAATCCTGTGCCCCCGGATCCCATGCCGCAGTCCCAACCGGAAAAAGATATCAGTCAACCTTCCGTCCCTGAAATTGTACCGAAACCCAGCCATCCATTGCCGCCGCCCGGAGAAGATTGAGTTTGAAGACGGTTCTGATTTAAAGGCAGATGAAGTCTATCCTCATTCAGGCGAATAAACGATAGACCTTCCTTCGAAAGATTCAACCCTGAAGGGGTTGAAGGTTATAGAAATAACCGCACCTTTTTTATACGATCCGCCTCAGGCGGATCGAAACTGTAATTCGTATATTTTTTCTATAGACCTGTGATGCCTTCAGCATCTTTATGTCCAATGAGAAATGAAATCATTTTACTTCAGATAAAATTGGCCCATATCAAGCTTTTTCGTTCTTAACCGGGAACATTTAGAGGATCTATTTCATTCCTGTATGTTCGAACACCTCGGATTATAAGGTGTTGTTCGAACCTGCATCATTTCATTGGCTGAAGCGAAGGAAGAATCTGAAGAATGCGGACGGGTTTACTTCTTCAGATAAAAATAGCGTTGAATTCCGATCATATATACCGGGTAAAACCGGGCATAACTCGTATTGTAAATTGGGAAACCGACGGAGAAATCAATGCGAAGGTTCGATTTAATAATCGCTTGAATTCCAGGATAAGCTTCCATATAATTTCCAGCTTCAAGCAAGGGAGTCTGGATCGGTACCGGTTTAATCCCATATTGATAAATTTGGGCACTCCCATAGGATTTCCCTTTGAATTCCATATAAACGTTCATATTTGTTTCATTGTAGTTTTGATATTTCAAAGGGAAAAGTAAATAGCCGAAGGATAAGTCATAGGTCACAGCCCGGCCATAGATAAGTTCCGTTGGAACATCAGGCCCGCCCATAGGATCCGGAGATGTTCCGTCGTATTTCCCGGGAATAATAAACCCGGTTGTGAGCGAAACCGCCAAATGGTTTTTAAGTGCGGTAACAATAAGTCCGCCACTATAGCCTCTTGTATCACCCATAAGTGTGGGTTCTGCCTCATCATGAGCAACACTGGCATTTGACCATTCTCCAAAAAGTGCCATCCGCAAGTGAGTATGCTGACCATCTAACGAGAGAAAGCGGTATTTGGCATACAAGTCGACTCCCGAAAAAAGATATGGGTAAGTTACTCCCCGCTGAAAATTACCTGTATAGAATGTGGTTTGATTTCCGTTGTGTGTGTGAAAGGCAAGGTTTGCCGGAAATTCAGTCCCATGATGGTTGGATTCGGAAAGATTAGCGATCACCGTTAATTTGGAAAAGAGCCCATACATAAGCCGGAGATCAATCATATTCCGGTACAGACTGACTTCTTTGTAGGATTCATCGTAAATTCTGACACCTAATACACCTTTTGGTACATTACTTGCTGGTTCAGAGTTAGGAAAGAGCTCCTGAGCGAATGATAGAGAGCCGCAGGCACAAGCATAAAAAATCAATAAAATACGACGAAGCATCGAAAAAATATTAAAACTGGTTCTTATCTTGATACCGTAAAACTACGAATCCATTTGATTGCTGCCACTATTGATCCTGTCCAGCTGTATCTCAGGCTCTCATCAGTACAGGAATTAAAAAGAGAATGAACGGAGGTTAAAAAGAACAAAGGTTTATTTGGCATGCCTCCATTTAGGCAGTGTTTATCTGTAGGAAAGTTATGCATTTTGAGTGAATTATACGAATCCGGCGCTCACTGTTCTTTTCTGATATTCTTAAAGCAATCATCATTTTTTCAACTATTTTATTCCTGATAAATTAATCCTAATTTTGTTTATGCTGAAAAATCCGATTATCTGTTTTCTGTTTTTTGTGTTAAGCTTGCCTGCTCAGGCTCAAATAATCAGGGTAAAACTGAATGTTATCGGTCTTACCTGCTCCGCCTGCTCATTTGGCACAGAACGTTCTATACGTCAGCTTAAATTTGTGGATGATGTAAAGATGGACCTGAACTCCAACATAGCAGAGATTACATTTAAAAAAGACATCCCGGTATCTGTTGATCAGGTCGTTCAAAAAGTATATGATGCCGGATTTTCCGTTGGGAAAGTATTGGTTTTGTATGCTTTTACTGATGAGAAACTTGAGGGTAAGGAATGGAAATCGGGACCGGACACATACGAAATATTAAATACGCCACCTGCAGCCCTGAGCGGAGAGAAGGAATTGACTTTTGTGGGTGAGAAGTATATGCCGAAAAAGGAATATAAGCAATGGAAACCCCTGATCGACCCGATTACCACCATCAATAAAGTTGGCTCCGGCTCCGGCCATATTTATTTTGTATTATTCTAGATTAATCATCTTCCTTTAGAGCAGGGCCTTACGCCATTGCGGATTCGTTTCTTTTCGCTATATTTGTTTTGAATGAAATGGTTTTTACCCTCCTTCCTTCTGATGATTTACGTGGCTGTGCTTATGCAACCACTCGTACCTCTTATCGATTACGCCTTTAACAAAGATTATATCGCCAAAGTTTATTGCGAAAACAAAGCCAGGGTTGCGATGCATTGCAATGGGAAATGCCATCTGATGAAGCAAATGAAAAAAGCTTCGGAAGAAACTCCCCGAAACCATTCTTCACGGACTGCAACCACGGAGACGTTCCTTCCTCACTATTCCAATACAGCTGAAATCATAATGATGTTTTCATTTCGTGAGACTGATAAAAAAATTA
>DASYGQ010000312.1:0-11540 GCA_035999585.1 Bacteroidia bacterium
CTCGAAGAACATGGTGGGTCTGTCTTCCACAGGTTTGCTGAACAACTGAAGCAGGTAGCCTTCGTCGTCGCGGTCCACCAGGATACCATGCTTGGCAAGATCCTCGATTTTCTCGTCTATTTTACCAATCCTCTTTTGCGCTTCTGCATAATAGCTTTGGGGAACTTTCAGGAATTCAACACCTCTTGCTTTCAGTTTGGTAACGGTATCGATGATGTCGTCGGTGGCCACAGCAATGTGCTGAACTCCCTGACCTTCATAAAACTGAATGTATTCTTCGATCTGCGATTTTTTCTTTCCTTCTGCCGGTTCATTAATCGGAAATTTGATGCGTCCGTTTCCGTTGCTCATCACTTTGCTCATCAGGGCCGAATATTCCGTGCTGATGTCGTTGTCATCGAACGAGAGCAAATTAATGAAGCCCATTACTTTCTGGTACCATTCCACCCAGTCATTCATTTCACCCCAGCCCACATTACCTACCATGTGATCAATGTATTTCAGGCCAACGGGAGCGGGGTTATAATCTGACTCCCAGGCTTTGTATCCGGGAAGGAACAAACCCTTGTAGTTTTTGCGCTCTACAAAAATGTGAACGGTTTCACCGTAGGTATAAATGCCGGAGCGGATGACATATCCGTTCTCGTCTTCCTCTTTGCGCGGCTCCATGAAAGGTTTGGCACCTCTGGCAACTGTTTCTTTGAAAGATTTCGTTGCATCATCCACCCATAGGGCAATGACTTTTACACCGTCGCCATGTTTGCGGAGGTGTTCATTGATCGGAGATGCGGAGTTGAGAGGTGTGGTAAGAACCATGCGTATTTTATCCTGCTGCAAAACATACGAAGCATAATCTTTTACGCCGGTCTCCAGTCCGGCATAGGCAAGTGACTGAAAGCCGAATGCGGTTTTGTAGTAATGGGCAGCCTGCTTGGCGTTGCCTACATATAGTTCAATATAATCGGTTCCATTGAGTGGCAGAAAGTCGCCGGCATCTTTGTAGATTTTCTCAAGCGTCGGGGCGATGTCATTTGTTTTCATGTGCTGTCTTTTTTATAAAAATGAGAATGTGTGAATCTGAAATAAGGTCTCTGTTAAGCATGAAGGGCTTGAAACGACCACATGGCCATGGCCAGGGCTCTGAGAAATTGCTTCGGATTGTTTTTCAGCTTGTTTGTGTTTTGGTCCATGTCAAAATTATTCAGTCCAGCTTTTGTAATATTTTCCATCATCCAGTTTCATGGCTGATTCAGTTACCATAAGAGGCCGGAATGTATCAACCATCACCGCAAGTTCCTGTGTCTCTTTCTGTCCGATGCTTCTTTCCATCGCACCCGGAGCAGGTCCGTGGGGAATACCTTTCGGGTGGAGTGTGATGTGTCCTTGTTTGATATTGTTGCGGCTCATGAAGTCGCCATCGACGTAATACAATACTTCATCACTGTCGATATTGCTGTGATTATAAGGAGCCGGTATGGCTTTGGGGTGATAGTCATACAGGCGGGGGCAAAAAGAGCAAACCACAAACGCATTGGTTTCGAAGGTCTGGTGCACTGGCGGGGGCTGATGAACACGTCCGGTGATGGGTTCAAAGTTATGAATGGAAAAGCCATAAGGGAAATTATAGCCGTCCCAGCCGATGACATCAAAAGGATGGGATGCATAAACGACTTCATGCATCATTCCTTCTTTTTTGATTTTGATAACGAAATCTCCTTTTTCATCGTGTGTCTCCAGGTCACGCGGCAGCTTCAGGTCGCGTTCGCAGAAAGGAGAATGCTCGAGCAATTGCCCGAAGTGATTCCTGTATCTTTTGGGTGTGTAAATAGGGGTGAAGGACTCCAGATAAAACAGGCGGTTATCAGCCGAGTCGAATTCGATCTGATAGATCATTCCGCGCGGAATGATGAGGTAATCGCCATATTCAAATGGGATAGTGCCCAGAAAGGTACGCAGCCTGCCGCTGCCTTTGTGAATGAAAAGAAGTTCGTCGGCATCGGCGTTTTTATAGAAATAATCTTTCAGTGATTTGCGCGGAGCAGCTAGTCCGAGATGAACATCCGAATTCACCAGCAGGGGAGTGCGGCTTTCCAGAAAATCATCCACCGGCTTCAGTTCAAATCCCTGAAGGAGGAGGGCTTTGATGTTTTTGTCGATGGCAATTTTAGGAGCAACGCTGTAGGACTTTATGATTTCCTTAACCTGAGTTGGACGCTGTACATGGTACGACAAGGAAGACATACCGCTGAACCCTTCTGTCCCGAAAAGCTGTTCGTAATAATATTTACCATCCGGCTTTTGAAAGGCCGTGTGTCGTTTGTCCGGAATACTTCCGAGTTTGTGATAGATTGGCATGACGAAATTTTTTGAATGAGATGAAATCAGAGCAAATGGGAATAGCCCTGGGTTTTATTCGGGGTTGCGCTTGGTGATGCGCTTCAGATCAATATAGAATGTTCTTCTCAAGGTCTGCGGGGTGATTTGAATGCTCCGTCAAAACAAACTTAGGGAAAATAAACAGGTTGTCAAATGATTTATTCAAGTTTTAGACGGAGAATTGATTATCTCTTTCAGATTAGGCCTCAGGCGGCTTTTGTAGACGGACAGAGAGTCGTCTTGGGCAGCCAGCTTCCTTTTTTTGATACGGTCTTCCAAAGGCAGGGCACGGATCTCCTGGCAGACTGGGGTGCAGCAGCCATTCATTTTCTTCCGGCAATCCTCGCATTGTATAAACAGCAGGTGGCAGGCTTCGTTTTCGCAATTGGTATGCGTATCGCAACTGGCGCCACATTGATGGCAGACACTGATCACTTCATCACTTATTTTCTCACCCAGGCGATCGTCGAAAACAAAATTTTTGCCTTTGAACCTGGAAGGTAATCCCTGGGCTTTAACTTGTCTGGCGTATTCGATAATGCCTCCATGCAGTTGATTGACATCTCCGAAACCGTGGTGCCGGAAATAGGCACTGGCCTTTTCGCAGCGTATGCCGCCTGTACAGTATAAGAGAATTTTTTTATCTTTTTTGTCTTTGAGCTGTTCCACCACCATTGGCAATTCTTCGCGAAAAGTATCAGCATCGGGGGTGATGGCGTTTTCAAAATGTCCGATTTCGCTTTCATAATGGTTGCGCATGTCCACCACAATGGTTCCTTCTGCGTCCATGGCATCGTTGAACTCAGCGGCACTGAGGTGTTTCCCGACATTGGTAACGTCAAAGGCATCGTCGTCGAGTCCGTCGGCCACTATTTTATGCCTGATCTTAACTGCCAGCTTATAGAACGATTTGCCATCGTCTTCAATGGCAATTTTCAATGGCATGCCTTTGAAACGTAAGTCCTCTTCCAGTTTATTCAGGAACTCCTCCCAGTTGTGTTCCGGCACCGACATTTGTGCGTTGATTCCTTCCCGGGCAATATAGATGCGGCCAAAAACACCAAGTGCCTGCCATTGCCTGAAAAGCTGGTCGCGTAAAAGCGTAGTATCCTCAATCAGGACATACCGGTAAAAAGAAAGAGTCCGGCGTTTGAAGGGTTCCTGAAGAAGTCTCTGCTTGAGTTCCTGCTTGTTAACTTTGTTATAGAGTGCCATCGGATTGGAATGCAGGCATAAAGATAAGAAATTCATGATTTTTCAGGACAAATATCCTCGGTATTCAGGCTGGTCTTGCCTGAATTCAGCAGGCTGGATGCGGAAGGTCATTATTCAGCACAAAAGAAGCCAGCTGCTTTGACCATGCCCCAATGATTTTTTTGATATTTTTGAACCCTGTTAGATTTTCCTCAATAAAAAGCCATGAAGGATAAAATTCTTGTAATCGGCTCATCCGGTCAGATTGGTACTGAGCTTGTGATGGAACTGGGCCGGCAGTATGGTGTTGATAATGTCGTGGCGTCTGACCTGAAGAAGTCGCCCGAACATTCTGGTGGGCCATTTGAGGCTTTGGATGTCATGAACCGTCAACAGTTGGGAGATCTTGTCAAAAAGCATGAAATCACGCAGGTGTACTTATTGGCAGCCTTGCTTTCAGCAACCGCCGAAAAAGACCCGATGTTCGCCTGGAAGCTCAATATGGATGGCCTCTTCAATGTACTTGAGCTGGCGAAGGAAAAGCATATTTCTCAAGTCTATTGGCCCAGCTCAATCGCTGTATTTGGTCCGAATACCCCCAAGGATCAGACCCCTCAGTATACGGTGATGGAGCCCAGCACGGTTTATGGGATCAGCAAACAGGCCGGAGAGCGCTGGTGCGAATATTATTATAACAAATATCAGGTGGATGTCCGGAGCCTTCGTTATCCAGGGCTAATAGGCTGGAAGTCAGCCCCCGGAGGCGGAACCACGGACTATGCCGTTCATATATTCCACGAGGCCCTGAAATCCGGGCATTATGAATGTTTTTTGAAAGAAGAAACCGTGCTTCCGATGATGTACATGCCTGATGCTATCCGGGCCACACTGGAAATCATGCAGGCAGAGCCATCAAAAGTGAAAATACGTTCGGCTTATAACCTTGCAGGGATAAGCTTTTCACCCCGTGAGATAGCTCTTGAAATCCGGAAAAAAATACCTGATTTCAGGATCTCTTACAAACCCGATTTCCGGCAGCAGATTGCCGATTCCTGGCCGCACAGCATTGATGATTCAAGGGCCAGAGAGGACTGGGGCTGGAATCCGGGTTATAACTTGAGGAATCTATCAAATGAAATGCTGGAAAATTTACAGAAATTAGTAAGGAATTGATGTAACCCGCCTTCAGAATATGCCGTATAACCATCACTATACTCATTGCACATGAGGCTAGTCATTCACGAAAAACCAGCTGAAATCTGTCGAAGGAATACGACTATTTATCTAAAAAATATAACTAAAAAAACTGTAAGGAGTATAAAGATGTATATTTACTCCTGACGGTTTTCTCTTAATACACGGTTATTGATGAAAAAATTTACGCTCATTTTTCTTTTTATTGTCTGCAAAATTGGACTGGCGCAATCGGTTGTCCTGAATGGAAAGGATACGATTAACATGCTGGATGTCAATGGAAAGAGGCAAGGTAAATGGATCATAACGGGGAAGCTTGCTAATCTTCCCGATTACGGCCCGGATGCCAAAGTCGAAGAAGGAAAATACCTCAATAGCCTCAAGATCGGCATCTGGAAACACTACTTCCCCAACGGAAACCTCCAAAACAAGCTCACTTACGAAAATAACCGCCCCAACGGGTATGCTGTCATGTACCATGAAAATGGTAAGATTTCAGAAGAAGGGAACTGGAAAAACAACAGATGGGTTGGAAATTACAAGCTTTACTACGAAAACGGGCAGGTTCAGCAGTCTTTTACCTTCAATGAAACCGGTAAGCGGGAAGGTAAACAGGAATACTACTACGAGAACGGCGAGAAAATGATTGAAGGAGAGTGGAAAGAGGGCCGTGAAGATGGCGTAATCAAAGAATATTACGAAAATGGCGACCTGAAAGCTGAAAAGAGCTTCAATGGAGGAAACCTGGATACCGATCCTGCCAAAACCAAGACCTATGCGCCGAAGCAGCCTATCGCCGAGAAAAAAGAAGTAGCGGCCCCGGCAGCACCCCCGATTGCAACCACCATTACCAAAAACGAACAGATCGAAGGCGGAAAAGCCAGCACCAGTTCTGCTCCTGTTAACCTGGCCACGATTACAGGACAGGCCACCATTTACAATAAAAACAGACAAATCAGCAAGTCCGGAATGTTTTCAAACGGAAAGCTCGTTTCCGGGAAAGTGTATATCTATAACGACAACGGCATACTCAATCGCATAGCAGTATATGAGAACAGCCAGTATAAAGGCGATGCTCCTATAGAAGGCGAATGAGAACCCGAACGGATTCAGAAAAAAACTCTGTAACTTTGGCTCCTATGACGGAGCCATTGTTTATTTACAACACCCTCACCCGTAAGAAAGAAAAGTTTGAGCCGCTAACACCACCCCTTGTAGGGATGTATGTTTGCGGCCCGACTGTTTACAGCGATGTCCACCTCGGTAATTGCCGCACCTTCGTTTCTTTTGACCTTGTTTACCGCTACCTGAGCTATCGTGGCTACAAAGTGAGGTATGTCAGGAACATCACCGATGCCGGTCACCTGGAAGGTGATCGGGATGAAGGAGAAGACAAGTTTGCCAAGAAAGCCAAGCTGGAGCAGGTGGAGCCCATGGAAATTGTCCAGAAATATTCTTTGGGGTTTCATGAAGTCATGCGCTTGCTCAACGCAAAGCCACCCAGCATCGAGCCTACCGCCACCGGGCATATCTGCGAGCAGATCGAAATGATCAAATGCATCGTCGAAAACGGATATGCTTACGAAGTAGGAGGAACAGTTTATTTTGATGTTGAAAAATACAATACAAAGTATCCATACGGCTTGCTGACCAATCGGCAACTGGAAGATTTGGTTGCAGGTTCACGCGAACTCAACGGCCAGGATGAAAAACACGGACGCCTGGATTTTGCACTCTGGATCAATGCAAAGCCTGAACATGTGATGAAATGGCCTTCGCCCTGGGGTTGGGGCTTTCCGGGCTGGCATATTGAATGCTCAGCAATGAGCAGGAAATACCTTGGCGACACATTTGATATTCACGGCGGAGGCATGGATCTGCAGGCCACACACCATACGAATGAGATTGCTCAGAGTCAGGCCTGCAATCACAAGGCTCCTGTCAGATACTGGATGCATACAAACATGCTCACGGTAAACGGAACACGCATGTCGAAGTCCGCCGGTAATGGCTTTTTGCCCGGTGAGTTGTTCAGTGGGAATCACCCGTTGCTCGACAAAGCCTATTCGCCGATGACAGTCCGATTCTTTATGTTGCAGTCGCACTACCGGAGCACCCTCGATTTTTCCAATGAAGCGCTGCAGGCCAGTGAAAAAGGATTTCAGCGTCTGATGAACAGCTACGAGCTGCTGGGAAAACTCAAGTCTTCCTCCTCCACATCCAGTGATATTGCCGCTCTTGTTCAGAAATTCGCTGCGGCGATGGACGACGATTTCAATAGCCCCGTTCTTATTGCCCACCTCTTTGAAGCGGCACGCATCATACAGGCTGTGAATGCAGGAACGGAAACCATTACCGCAAATGACCTGACCCTGCTGCAAAATACGATGAAAGGCTATTTGTTTGATGTACTTGGCCTTCAGAATGAAACAAGTGCCAACAATGAAGTGATGGAAGAGGTCATCAGACTTCTCCTGGATATCCGCAACGATGCAAAAGCAAAAAAGGATTTTGCTGCATCCGATAAAATACGCGACGAATTGAATAAGATTCGAATCGTCATAAAAGACACCAAAGATGGCACGACCTGGAATATCGGTTCCTGATTTTTTTATAGCTTTCGCATGCTCTCTCATTCTGCTATCCTGCACAAATCATTCCGGCGAAAAAAATCCTGAGGCCCCTGCTTCGGCTCCTGAGTCTCATAAACAGGCTCAAATCCCTGAATTTAATGCCGATTCGGCTTATTTACAGATCAGCCGGCAAGTGGAATTCGGTCCGAGAGTGCCGGAAACAAAGGCGCATGAAAAATGCGCCACATACCTGGAAACGAAACTGAAATCATACGGACTGACCGTGAGTGTGCAGCAAGGCATAGTGACCAATTACGAAGGAAAGAAATACCATATTAAAAACATCATGGGATCATTTCAGCCCGGGGTGAAAACACGATTGTTATTGTGCTCGCACTGGGATTCGCGCAGCATAGCCGATCAGGACAGCGTAAGGAAAAACGAACCGATCGATGGCGCTGATGACGGAGCCAGCGGTGTAGGCGTTCTTATTGAACTTGCACGGGAACTTCAAAAGTCAGCGCCGTCAGTTGGTGTCGACATCCTTTTCCTTGATGCCGAAGATACCGGACAGCCCAATGATACGGAACCTGAAAAAAGAAAAGAAGATGCCTGGTGTCTCGGCACGCAATACTGGGCACAAAACCTCCCCGCCGGTTATATGCCCAGGTTTGGAATTCTGCTCGATATGGTGGGAGCTAAAAATGCGACATTCCCCATGGAAGGCCATTCGATGGAATTTGCCGGTGATATTGTAAATAAAGTATGGGGTATTGCGGGTGACCTGGGTTTCTCCAACTATTTCATTTATGCAAAAGGAGGCATGATCACCGATGACCATTATTACATCAATCAGGTTGCCAAAATTCCAACAATTGATATATTGAATTATAATCCCCACGGCTCGGAATTCGGCTATTATCACCACAGACATTCCGATAATATGAATATTATCGATCGTAATACTCTGAAAGCGGTTGGCCAGACGCTGGTTCAGCTCATCTATACAGAACCGCTCTGACAAAGGTTATCCGCCTGTCAGTGTTCATAAGTTTCGGCCATAGATTTCGCGAATCCGCTTTTTTTTATTTTCTTTGATAGGCTAAAAAAATAAAATTTGATGAAAATATTTAGATTCATTCTGGTGCTTGCCCTGATCTTCATTTTTGATCGGTCCAATGCCCAGTTGCTCTGGAAAAAAGGATATGTTCTGCTGGCGAGCGGAGATACCGTGAAAGGTGAAATCAAGGTGAACCCTAAAAAAGAATTCGATTTCTACTCCAAGGTAATGGTGAAGAAGTCGGAGGATGAGAAAAAGACATTTAACCCCGCCAAAGTAAAGGAGTTTTGTTTTGATGAGACCCGTTTCGTCTCCCGTCAGGTAGAAGGAGAAAATTCTTTCGTGAAATGCCTTGCCTTGGGTGCCGTTAACCTTTATGAACATCAGTACGAATGGCAGAGTGGCAACAGCATCGTATACAAATCGGAATTTTTTATTGAAAAGGCGAACTCATCCGAAATGGTCAGAGTGAAATCCGGACACTTCCGGAAAATTGTTGAACAATACATGGGCGACAATGCAGGCCTCCTGAAAGATGTGCAGGACAAAAAATACGACTTTGATCAGCTGGCCGAAGTGGTTCAGGCATACAATACCTGGGTGAAAACACAGAAGGGCTGATATGTAAATACTTATGTGACCGAATCCCTTTCCATACCGGAAAGGGATTTTTCATTTGAATGTGTTCAGGTACCCCGGAAAAGGCTAAATTTAATTGCTTCAAATGGATGAGCCTGCAAAGAACAATACTGAACTGATTCGTTGGCCTTGCACCTATGAAACCTGCAGGAATAATAAAAAATAAAGAACCGTTTTATGACACCGATTGCCCCCAAAAAACTTTTCCTTCTCGACGCATTTGCTTTGATCTACAGAGCCTATTTTGCTTTCCAGAAAAACCCGCGTGTGAATTCGAAAGGATTGAATACTTCTGCTGTGTTCGGGTTTACCCTTACGCTGCTTGACCTCATCAAAAAGGAAAACCCAAGCCACCTGGCCGTTGTTTTTGATACATCAGAACCGACACACAGACACACCGAATTTGAAAATTATAAGGCTAACCGGGAAGAGATGCCCGAGGCGCTGAGCCTTGCAATCCCGTATATATTCCGTATCGTGGAAGCGTTCAATATACCGGCATTGAAATTGCCGGGGTTCGAAGCGGACGACATCATCGGAACACTCGCCAAAAAAGCAGAACAAAAAGGATTTGTGACTTATATGGTTACTCCGGATAAGGATTTTGGTCAGCTAGTCTCCGATCAAATATTTATTTACAAACCTGCAAGACTTGGTAATGGAGTTGAGATCATGGGTGTGGCGGAGGTTTGTAAGAAATGGGAAATTGAGAGGGTTGATCAGGTTATTGATATCCTTGGCCTCATGGGCGATCAGGTGGATAATATACCGGGCATTCCAGGAGTGGGCGAAAAAACAGCCATGCAGTTCGTCAAAGATTACGGAAGTATTGAGAATCTCCTGAAAAACACCCATCAGCTGAAAGGAAAGATGAAGGAAAAGGTGGAACTGAACGGACACATGGCTGTACAGTCGAAACGCCTGGCAACCATTATCTGTGATGCCCCGATTGACTTGAATGAAGAGGAACTGATCCGGAAAGAACCGCATCAGGAAATGCTGAGAGATTTATTTACAGAACTTGAATTCAGACGCATGGCCGAACAATTGTTCGGAGGTGGCCAGGCAGAAGAAACAGCGGTTGCTACAGAGACAAAAACAAAAAAGGAAAAGAGCGGCCAGATCGATATGTTTGGTGGGGATGAAAGCGCAAGCCCCGGGCAAGAGATAACCGAAGCACCGATCCGTCATTATCAAACCATAGCCAGCTCCAGTCATGTATATCACCTCGCAGATGATGCAGCGAAACGTACAGCTTTGGTTAAGATGCTTGCAGAACAAAAGGAGTTCTGCTTCGATACAGAAACAACGGGCATCGACGCATTTCAGGCTGAACTGGTGGGTATGTCTTTTTCATGGCAAAAAGGAGAAGCCTGGTATGTCCCTGTTCCGGCCGATCAGAATGAAGCACAGCACATCGTGGATGAATTTAAGTCCGTGTTTTCAAATCCTGACAGCATGAAGATCGGACAGAATATCAAATACGATCTGAATGTGGTGAAGAAGTATGGTGTGGAAATCAACGGTACTTTTTTTGATACCATGATTGCCCATTATCTCATTCAGCCTGATATGAGACACAACATGAATGTGCTGGCCGAAACCTATCTGAATTATTCTCCCGTTAGCATTGAATCACTTATTGGTAAAAAAGGCAAAGGCCAATCCAATATGCGCGATGTGGAGGTGCCTCTGATTGCTGAATATGCAGCTGAGGATGCTGACGTAACCTGGCAGTTGAAAGAGGTGTTTGAGCCCATGCTGCATGAAAGCAATACCCTCTCCCTGTTTGAAAAAATGGAAATACCTCTGGTACCCGTTCTGGCAGCTATGGAATCAGAAGGAATAAGGGTGGATAAAAATGCGCTGGCTGAACTTTCCGGTCAGCTTGAAAAGGATATCGTGGAAGTGGACCGTGAGATACAGGCGCTCGCAGGAACACCATTCAATATCAGTTCCCCGAAGCAGGTAGGCGATATTCTGTTTGAAGTATTGAAAATTACCGAAAAGCCGAAGAAAACAAAAACAGGCCAGTACGCCACAGGTGAAGACATTCTGACCAAACTCACCGGTGCTCATGCCATTGTGGGGAAAATCCTCGATTACCGGGAACTTGTTAAACTGAAAAATACTTATGTAGACACTCTTCCGACGCTTATTAACCCGCGAACAGGAAGAATTCATACCAGTTACAATCAGGTTGTAGCCTCCACCGGCAGGCTCAGTTCCGACAATCCCAATCTTCAGAATATTCCGATCCGGACTGAACGGGGAAGAGAAGTCCGCAAAGCATTTGTTCCGGGAGGCGAGGGTTACACATTGCTTTCGGCAGATTATTCACAAATAGAACTTCGGATCATTGCAGAGCTTAGCAAGGATGAGGGCATGCTGGAAGCATTCAAAAGCGGACACGATATTCATGCAGCTACCGCAGCGAAAGTATATGGTGTTGATCTTGCAGGAGTGACAGGTGATATGAGGAGGAATGCCAAAATGGTGAATTT
>DASYGQ010000342.1:0-20166 GCA_035999585.1 Bacteroidia bacterium
TGAAAGGCGCCAAACCGGCACCGGATGCCAAAGCCCTTGTGTACTGCAATCCGAAAACAAATGAAATATTCCTGGATGTAAAAAAACTGCCTGCTGCACCAGACAGCATGCAATACCAGTTCTGGGCCATTGTCAACGGCAAGCCCGTGGATGCCGGCATGATTGAACTCTGCACCGATCCGGATACCTGCAGCATCCACCGGATGAATACCATTCCGGATGCGCATGCTTTTGCCATTTCTCTCGAACGCAAAGGCGGAAACCCGCAGCCCAAGGGTGAGATCTACGCCACCTTCGGTATCTGAGTTTTAATAATTCTTTCCTCTTTGTTTCCTTCTATGAATGGTCCTTGTAAAAATCATTCGGGTAATGCGTTTCTGGATTTGAATTCTGCTCATTCTCTTTCAATGCTTACCTTCGCGGCGTGAACTCCATCGCTGTATTTTATCAGTACCTGCGCTATCGCATGCGTGCCTTTACAAAGCACGACATCCATTCCCCTTTTGTTTTCGATCTGGTCACACAGGTCATTGACGACAAAAGCCATCGTCCTTCATACGACCGCATTGAAGTATTGAGAAAATCACTTTTGAAATCGGCTGATGAAATCGAAGTGCTTGATCTGGGTGCCGGCTCAGGGCACATGAAGGGTGACAAACGAAAGGTTCGTGATATTGCAGCACATGCCGGAAAGCAAAGCAAATACGGCCGTCTTCTTTTCCGCCTCTCCGAACGTTTCAACGCAGCAGAAATGCTTGAGCTCGGCACCTCGTTAGGCATCAGCGCACTTTATCAGAAAGCAGGGAACCGGGCCGGACACATGACAAGTCTGGAAGGTTGCCCGAACACTGCCGCCATCGCAGCAAAGAATTTTCAAAGCATGGATATGGCGGATATCCGGATAATGCCGGGCGATTTTGATCAAACCCTCCCGCTGTATCTTCAATCCATCCAAAAGCTCGATCAGGTTTTTTTTGATGGCAACCACCGCCATGAACCAACGATCCGTTATTTCAGGGCCTGTCTTGCGAAGGCACATGAAGGAAGTGTATTTATTGTAGACGATATACACTGGTCGCCCGGTATGGAAGCCGCATGGGAAGAAATCAAAGCCATGCCCGAGGTAACGGTAACACTTGATTTGTTTTTCATGGGGCTCGTTTTCTTCCGGAAAGGGCAGGCCAGGGAGCATTTTGAGATCCGGTTTTAAATCCATCCGAATGCCGTATCTTTATGCCTCAGTGCAAACATCAAACAGCCACGCATGTCTTCGATTATAGAACTCAGCAACATTGCCCGGAATTACGTCATCGGATCAGAAACCATTCATGCGCTGCGTTCTGTCAGCCTGAGCATCAACAAAAATGAATACGTAGCTCTGATGGGCCCATCCGGATCAGGCAAATCAACCCTGATGAATGTACTCGGGTGCCTCGATACACCCTCTGCAGGCGATTATATCCTCAATGGCCATTCTGTGGCCAAAATGACCGACAATGCCCTGGCCGAAATCCGGAACAAGGAAATAGGATTTGTGTTTCAGACATTCAACCTGCTGCCCCGCTCCACAGCACTCGACAATGTTATGCTTCCGCTGGTTTATGCCGGCATGAAGAAAAGCGAACGAGAGAAAAGAGCCAAGGAAGTGATGGAACAGGTAGGCCTCAGTAACCGCATGGATCACAAACCCAATGAGCTTTCCGGCGGACAGCGCCAGCGTGTGGCTATTGCACGTGCACTTGTGAACCGTCCGGCCATCATTCTGGCCGATGAGCCCACCGGTAACCTCGACTCCAAAACATCCATCGAAATCATGGGTCTCTTTGAAGAGATTCATCAGAAGGGCAATACGATTATCCTGGTCACGCACGAAGAAGACATTGCACGTTATGCACACCGTATTGTGAAACTGAAAGACGGCGTGATTGAAACAGATTCAGCAAACCCGAATATCACCCGCGTCCTGCAAAAAGCATAAATCCTTTTCTCAGGTCTTCGGGTTCAAAACCATACGTCCTTGAAACCATGAAGATATACACTAAAACAGGCGATAAGGGCCAGACCTCGCTCATCGGCGGCACGCGCGTGCCCAAAGATCATATCCGCATCGAAGCCTATGGCACGGTGGATGAATTGAATTCCTGGATAGGCCTCATACGCGACCAGGGAATAAGCTCCCGGCAACAGGAAATGCTGGTGGAGATTCAGGACCGGCTTTTCACGATCGGCTCGTCTCTGGCATCCGACCCGGAAAAGTCGAAAATGAAAATACCCGACCTGAAAGAGGAAGATATACTCCTGTTAGAGAAGGAGATGGACAGGATGAATGAAACACTGCCCGAAATGCGCTCTTTTGTACTTCCCGGTGGCCACACCACTGTTTCCTACTGCCATATTGCCCGTTGTGTCTGCCGCAGGGCTGAGAGAGCTGTCATCCGCCTGTCTTCCAGCGAGTTTGTAGCTGAAAGGGTGGTCAAATACCTGAACCGGCTCTCGGATTATCTCTTTGTCCTGTCCCGCGAGCTTAGCGCTGATTTGAAAGCTGTGGAGATTCCATGGAAACCGCGTATGTAAAGGGGTTTTCATGTTTTTTACATTTTTTCACCGAATATTTTGATGCTATCAATAAATTTTTACTTTTGCACGAAATTAAGGCAGAGCGCGTCCCGATGTCTTTGAAGACAGATGTAACATCGGCTTTGATTTTCCGTTCTAACTTTATAAAGGAATAAAATGTATTGGACACTTGAATTGGCTTCCTACCTGGAAGACGCCCCATGGCCTGCAACAAAAGACGAACTGATCGATTACGCGATCCGGTCTGGCGCCCCTATGGAAGTGATTGAAAACCTGCAGGAAATTGAGGATGAAGGCGAGGCCTATGAATCCATCGAAGAGATATGGCCCGATTATCCGACCAAGGAAGATTTCTTCTTCAATGAGGATGAATATTGAATTCATAACGCATTTCGTAATCGAAAAAGGAGCCTTAGGGCTCCTTTTTCATTCAGGCACGGTATCAGCTTGAGCGCTAACTTTCAGAATTAAGACTGACAATGCGTCAGACCGGATAAGTTTGTACGGTCTTTGGTACCCTGAATGGCGGCGCTTCCTGAAAATCTTTCAAGCACTAAACGGCTGGTTATCAAAAGCCCCGTCATTTTCAGTTCTCCGATAAAAAAAGTACTTTTGTTGTCCTTAAAAAATTAAAAACAGATCAGCCTCACATGTTAGATTTTCTCACCAAAAGCATTTCCAATTTATTCGGTAATAAATCCGAACGCGATATAAAGGTTATACAGCCTATTGTGGAGCTTACCAATCAGGAATTTGCAAAACTCAGCTCCCTGAGCAATGATCAGCTCCGTGCCAAAACAGCCGAATTTAAAAAACGGATTGCTGAACACATCAGCGCTGAAGAAGCAGAGATTGCTGCCCTCAAAAAAGTGGCCGAAGATCCTCAGACTGATATCGAACAAAAAGAACTCGAATACGAAAAGGTGGATGCCATTGAAAAAAGAGTCACCGAAAAAATTCAGGAATTCCTGAATGAAATACTTCCGGAAGCTTTTGCTGTTGTCAAAGAAACTGCACGCCGTTTCAAGGAAAACGATAAGCTGGTGGTTACCGCAAGCGACAACGACCGCGAACTTGCTGCCGAACGCGGCCACGTTAAAATTGAAGGTGACAAAGCCATCTGGCACAGCACCTGGGATGCTGCCGGAACCGAAATCAGATGGGACATGATGCATTACGATGTACAGCTCATCGGCGGTATTGTGCTGCATCAGGGTAAAATTTCCGAAATGGCCACGGGTGAAGGTAAGACACTCGTCGCCACACTCCCACTCTATCTCAACGCCCTTCCCGGACGCGGTGTTCATGTAGTAACCGTCAACAACTACCTCGCCAAACGGGATGCCGAATGGAACGGCCCGCTGTTTGAGTTCCACGGACTCAGCGTCGACTGTATCGACAAGCACGAACCCAATTCCGACGACCGTAAAAAAGCTTATAACGCCGACATCACCTACGGCACCAACAACGAATTCGGTTTCGATTACCTGCGCGACAACATGGCACGCACACCCGAAGATCTTGTTCAGCGCAAACACAATTACGCAATTGTCGACGAGGTTGACTCCGTACTGATCGACGATGCCCGTACACCACTCATTATCTCAGGGCCCACACCCAAAGGCGACAACCACCTTTTTCATGAACTTAAGCCCCGGGTTGAGAAACTGGTGAATGCCCAGCGCAGCTATGTGAACACGATTCTGGCTGACTCCAAGAAATTGTTTGCCGAAAAAAATGAAAAGGATGCCGGCCTACCCATTCTCCGCGCGCACCGCGGACTCCCAAAGAACAAAGCACTCATTAAGTTCCTGAGCGAGACAGGCGTCAAAGCCCTTCTGCAAAAAACAGAAAGCCACTACATGCAGGACCAGAGCAAGGAAATGCACAAGGTGGATGCAGAACTCTATTTCGTTATTGACGAAAAAAACAACACCATTGAACTTACGGAAAAAGGCATCGAACTCATCAGCAATTCAGCGGAGGATCAGAAGTTTTTTATTCTTCCCGATATCGGTTCTGAAATTGTGGAGCTTGAGCGCCTCAAACTGCCGGATGATGAAAAACTGGCCCGCAAAGACGAGCTCCTGCGCGACTATGCCGTAAAAGCCGAGCGCATCCACTCCATGAACCAATTGCTCAAAGCTTATACCCTCTTTGAAAAAGATGTGGAATATGTGGTGATGGATGGCAAGATTAAAATCGTGGATGAGCAGACAGGACGTATCCTGGAAGGACGCCGCTATTCCGATGGATTGCACCAGGCCATTGAGTCAAAAGAAAATGTGAAGATTGAAGATTCCACTCAGACCTACGCCACCATCACACTCCAGAACTATTTCCGGATGTATAACAAACTGGCCGGTATGACCGGAACAGCCGAAACAGAAGCCGGTGAGTTTTGGGACATCTATAAGCTGGATGTGGTGGTTATACCAACCAACAGATCCATCTCCCGGAAAGACATGGAAGATCTCGTGTACAAGACCACACGTGAGAAATACAATGCCGTCATCATTGAAATTGAAAAACTCGTTCAGGCCGGAAGACCGGTGCTGGTGGGTACCACATCCGTTGAGATTTCAGAATTGCTAAGCCGAATGCTTAAGCTCCGTGGCATCAAACACAACGTACTGAACGCAAAACTGCACCAGAAAGAAGCCGATATCGTTGCAGAAGCAGGTAAGGCCGGCACTGTTACCATCGCCACCAACATGGCTGGCCGTGGTACCGACATCAAACTCGGGGCCGGTGTGAAGGATGCCGGTGGTCTCGCCATCATCGGTACGGAAAGGCATGAATCACGAAGGGTGGACAGGCAGCTGCGCGGACGGGCAGGACGCCAGGGCGATCCCGGAACATCCCAGTTTTTCGTTTCACTCGAAGACAACCTCATGCGCCTGTTCGGTTCCGACCGTATTGCCAAAATGATGGACCGCTTCGGAATCGAAGAAGGCGAAGTGATCCAACACAGCATGATCAGCAAATCCATTGAGCGTGCACAGCGCAAAGTGGAAGAGAATAACTTCGGCACACGTAAGCGCCTCATCGAATACGATGACGTGATGAATGCCCAGCGCGAAGTGATCTACAAGAAACGCAGGCATGCCCTCTTTGGCGAGCGTCTCGCCATCGATATTGCCAACACCATGTTTGACGTCAGCGAAAACATCGTTGCGGAATACCACGGCGTGAGCGATTTCGAAGGATTCAAGATGGAACTGATCCGCGCCTTCGGCATGGAGCCTCCTGTAACGGAAGCCGAGTTCCTGAAAATGCAGCCCAAAGATATTTCAGAAAAAATCTATAACCACGCACTTGAAAATTACCGGATCAAGACCGACCTTATTGCCGAACGCTCATTCCCTGTCATCAAAGATGTGTTTGAAAATCAGGGCGACCGGATTGAGAATATTGTAACACCCTTCACCGACGGAATCCGTACCCTTCAGGTGCTTGTGAATCTCAAACAGGCCTATGCAAGCAAAGGCCGTGAACTGGCCCTGGGCATGGAAAAGGGAGTCATCCTTTCACTCATCGACGATGCCTGGAAGGAACACCTCCGTGAAATGGATGAGCTGAAACAAAGCGTTCAGCACGCCGTTTATGAACAGAAAGACCCGCTCCTCATCTATAAGTTTGAATCGTTCGAGCTTTTCAAACAGATGATGGCCAAAAACAACAAAGACATTGCTTCCTTCCTGACCAAGGCCACCCTGCCGAATGAACAGCAGGACCAGGTTCAGCAGGCACGCGCCCCGCAGCAACAGCCTCAGCAGAAGCTGCAGACCAGCCGCAGCGAAGCGCCGGCAGCAAACAACAACAATGCTCAGCCTCAACAGGAACGCCAGAAAGTAGAACAGGTTATCCGTCAGGATCCCAAAATAGGCCGCAACGATCCATGCCCTTGCGGAAGCGGCAAAAAGTTCAAAAGCTGCCACGGAAAGTAAACCATTCATAATTAAAAACTTCGTTTGATGCCACAAAAGGCCAAACGGAGTTTTTTTTTGCCTTTTTTCAGCTAATTCATACGATGATACGTTCGTGACAATAGCTTTTGGCCGCTGATTATCAAACACTTTCATTATAAATGTTAATATCTCTCTTGATAAGATAAAACTTCATCACCCTTGAGCGCCTGACCGATAAGATACCTTTGGGCAAGGTTAAAAAAATGTTATCCGAATACCGGAACCTTCATGGCTCTCGTGCGAACCGGCTAACAGGTTTTAACAAGTTAACCCAACAATTAAACCAAAAACTCAAACAATGAAAACAAGAAAAATCAGTTTCGTCCTTCTCGTTGCAGGACTTGCAATTTCTGCAAGCAGCTTCGGTCAGGGTATTTATTTCGGAGTAGGCGGTGGTTATGGCTTTTCAGCTGCTAAAATGGATTTTGGTGCAGATCAGAAAACAACTTCTACCAGCCATAATGGAAACAGCAGCAACAGCACTGTTTATACTGCTAACAGTGGTTCAATCGGAAGAGGTATCAATTTGGGCCTCTACGGTGGTTACATGGTCAACAAAAACATCGGCGTTGAACTTGGAATCGGCTACCTCATCGGGTCCACTTCCAAATCCGTAAACGAAACAGATGCTTCAACATCGAACGGTGCACCATTTCCAAACAGCTCTTCCACTGAAACGGATATCAGCACATCAACATACAAAGGTTCCATGCTTCGCCTGGTTCCTTCCATCCGTATCCAGTGTGGAGAAAACAAAATCCACCCTTATGCTGTGGCTGGTCTGATCATCGGGGTAGCCGGTAAGATGACATACGAAACCGTTTCAACCAAATCGTATACTCAATCTCCGGGCAATCCTCCTGCAAACACAAACGACGACAACGTCTGGGTTTATAATGGCGGAGTTAGCTGGGGCTTCCACAGTGCCATCGGTGCCATGTATATGGTCAGCGATAAAATCGGCATTTTCGGTGAAGTTGCTGCAAACCTTCAGAACTTTGCTCCGAGCAAATCCGTTCTCACTGTTTCTACCAGCAATGGTAAAGACAACCTGCCAAACATGACTACGGATCAGAAGGAAACAGACTATTCTTCTACCTATACCACCAGCTCCAGCTCACCTGCCGGAACAGGAAGTCCTTCTCAATCTACTACCATTCGTCTGCCATTCAGCTCGATCGGTATCACAGTAGGTGTTCATTTTACTTTAGGCGGTAAATAAGAACCTGCTTTCATAAGAAAGGGGAAGAAAACAAAATGTTTTCTTCCCCTTTCTCTTTTACAGGCCAGCCATCGTTCAGATCCGGATCCAGGATTGCGGGACAAGATCCACCGAACTCATGCTTTTGTCTTTGAACCATTCCAACGGAGCAACCACTGTTTTGGAAGCATGATTTGAAAGCCATGCAGCCCACCAGCCATAGCTTGAGTTGGGAATGATGAAATGCCTGCACAGCGTCATCAGATGAAGCTTTGTGCTGTATTTAGGTCCGGCATATTCATCGCCTACTATTGTGTAAGGCATTGAAAGTTTTAGATTTTCCTCACACCAGGCTGCATCATCGGAAAATATAAATACATGTTCAGGATTCGTTTTCTCGCTGATAATTTCCAGCCCTTTTCTGAAATATTCCGGAGGCATTGTTCCCAGCATCTGACTGTAGACCGGGCTGCTCACATAATCGCCACGCCTTACATTCAGACAAACGGAGTTCATACTCCGTATCTTTTCTCCCAATTCTTTTGCAGCTCCGGTCAAAGGTAGCCGGAAGGTAAATTGCGACCGCAGCTCTTCCTTGACAGGTTCAAAATAGCGTTCGCTTTGCCAGGAGCCCACCAAGCACTTATTGTCAGGCGATGAGAGTATAGCAGGCTGGAAAGAGCGATCCTTCTCCACAATCAGGTTTTTCTTTCGTCCACCTTCCCACAATACACGATTCAGAAGTTTACCCGGCAAATGATTGTACTCTCTGCCATTGAAATACCAGATTTCCTCCTGAGTCGCATAATTCAGGTTTACATTGAAAATATCAATATCCAGATCCCGGTGAGTAACCACTTCATGCGGCTGACTGCGATCAAGCAACAAGGTCAGATCCACCTTCAGCTGCGTTTTATTTTTAACAGCCAGGCAAGTGCCCAATGCATATTGAAACATTTGATTGCCCAGTCCGCCTGTAAACCGAATCAGAATCATATCTTTTAATTTATTCCCAGTTTTGAATGATCTCTGCCACACGTTTCAATTCTGTCACAGGAATGCTGGCCTCTGCCGACAGTTCGATCAGTCGCGGTGCCGTCTCCTGAAAACAGGGGAAAGCATTAAACGTGCTGCGCCCCAGCTTCAATGAATCCATCAGCGAAAAGAAAGGCACCTGATGCTGATGGAGATACTCCCTGAATGCTGCAACATCACCTTCCACCCTCAAAACGAGTTTGAAATACAAGCCCTCTCCATCATCATAGGCAATCCGGAGCTTGCTTTTTTCTTGAATTGAAGAAGCCAAAATCGCGTAATTCCTTTGTCTGATCTCCTTTCGTTCTTCCACAAATTTCAAAGCCAGCGTTGCAGCTTTAACCTGATAAGGGCTCATGGAAGAAATGCCTTTGTCTTCCGGCAGAACAGATGACAGCTTCGCCATCAGTTTGTCGGTGAATGACAAATGATATCCGTACATCCTCGACTTCAGAAAAATTCCGGCACGAATTGTTTGCAGGGAGAAATTACTTTTTACTCTGACATGCTCCCGGTAAAATGATTCCTTCAGGCCCTGTGCAGTGGCTCCCATCGCTGCCGTGGCTGATTTCCCCGGACCGAATGAATAAACCAGCCCTGAGCTATAACTCAGCTTTTTCTCGTCAATGCCATAACTCTGGGCAGCATCATGTATCAGGAAAATAGAATTGCTCTTACAGAAGTTCATCAATGCCTGCGTATCCGGATGAATAAACCCATACAGATGAACCAGAATAACAACACGTGTATTTGATTTTTGTATTCCCGAAGTATTGTAGTCAGTCCAAAAGCTGCCATCCGGTTTAAGATCCAGATACAAAGGCTGCATTCCTTCACTGAGAACAGCCTGTTTCAAGGAATCACATACATATACAGGCAAAGCCACCACGGAACCCGGACTGAGGCCATAACTCCGTAGCAAGAGGCGGATGGCATTTTCCCCGCTGTTCACCGTAAAAGACATGTCTCGGAAAACATCTGTGCTTTCCATTTCCTTGGCAGTGATAAGCGATGGGAAATAATAGTTCATGCCTTGTTCATGTGTATGACAGCCATTTGTGAGTCCTGTCCGTATTTGGTCACTGTAAATTCAAACGTGTATTTCAGCTTCAATTTCTTCAGAAAAAAAGAGATTGGCTGCAGGTAACCGTCGTCGTATCGTTTTACCTCGATGGCCGTTTCCAAAGCCAATGCTTTTTCAAAAGGAATGCCTCTTAAGGAATTGACGATGATGACTTGCTTGCTGGCATGCACCAGCAAATGTTCCAGCATCTTTTCAAAAACCTGTGATGGTATATAATCGGTTGATCCGAAAAGTGTGATGAGGTCGAAATGCTCATTCTCATTCAGGGCATCTTCGCATTCAAACACAATGGAAGGAGAACTTGCCGCTTCTTTTGCCTTAAGAATGATGTCTTCCGAAATATCGATGCCTTTGATGCGTTCCATTGTTTTCAGGGCAGCCGCCTTGTTGCAAAATCCGCCCCAACCACAGCCCACATCCAGCAATGAGCGGGAGTCATTCTTTTTTATTTCCTCCAGTGCAAAATCGAAATACTTATTGGATACATTGAAATTGTTTTCATACCAGAGATACCCAAGATCGCTTTCCCAGAAAGATTTCTGATAATTTTCAGGACCCACCAGCCTGGAAAATTCCTGATGAAAAGCAGGGTGCTCATTCATGGTCTGGGCAAGGTTGCGCAGAAGTATGCGTCCGGTTTTGCTCCCTCGCAAATCCTTTTTCAGGGCAGCGTTATAAACCGAATACCTGTAGTCCTGACTTCGCAGTCGGAATGTATAATAGGAATCGATCAGCGGGCTAATGATGAGCATAAAAATAAGAACCACCGAAGGTGGAATCCGGCTTGAAGCGTTAGACAACAAATATAAGGGTTTTAGAGCCCGGGTGTCAGGGGTTGACCGTTGTTAAATTCAGGAAATTGAACTTACTCAGTTGCATTCGCAGTAAATTTGCTTCCGGGCTCGTATATGAAAGGATGGCCGCACGTTTTAATGCATAAAGGTTCACCCAATCTCCCTTGTAGATGAGGGTATAAAATGCGGCAATCTTCTGATCTGTTTCAGGGCTGCATCTTTGCTTCAGATGATCACCTTTCCCAAGAGCGAAAATATAGTCGACGCGGTCAGGAAGCAGAGCAAGATCCCAGGGACAACTGATGCAGTTCCGGGATTCCCCATAGGAAAGAAGCCTGTCTGCAGCTGCAGGGATAAAAAGCAAAGGGAAATAACCGGTGCATGCCTCATAGTTATCGAGAATAACCATTGGCTTTTCATGCCCCAGGTAATTGGAAAAATGAGTGAGCATCCAGTTTTCTGTGTAGTTAAGTGGCATAATCACCGTATTGGCTTTGATCAGCTTAGAGGTCTCATGACATTCAATGGCAATAGAATTGAGTTCACTCAGACAACCGAATTTAACTTTAAACTGACTTTTCAATACGACAAGTGAAAGGAACACAACGGGTATAATCAGCAATTTGGGATATTCCTGATGACCGATCCAGACAAGCAAAGACAGGTAAAAAAGAAAGCAAAGCCGGATTGACATAAATCCTGCATGAAAATCCGAATCCGGGAGCAGAAATAACAGGATAAGTAAGACGGCACTAATTAAGAGCCAGCCGTCTCCCAGCTTTATTTTGTTTCTGAAAGCCCTGCCGTTTCCGGTTCTGAAACGAAAAAAATGCAGGGCCCGGAGAATCACCGAAGCAGAAAAAAGGAAGAGCATGAGATATAAAATACTTCGCGCATCTTTTAATTCTGAGGTCTCGCTATAGGCAATCAGAGGATTCATCTTTGAAAGAAGTGATATCAATTCATTTTTTGAAAGGAAAATTTTCGATGGATATTCATGAGCTTTGACGTATGATAAACAAAGAAGTATACATGGGATGCAGATAACAAGAAGAAGAAGTGATTTCCTGAAACGGAGAGGGAATCCGGAACGGCCCGAGGCAAACATTGCTGAAATCTCATATACGGCAAGACTCATCATCAAAATTATGAAAACAAAAAGGTGAGAAAAGTAAGTGCAGACAATCAGGAGAAACACGATCAGGTAATTCGCAAGGGTGGCCTTGCGATTGTTCTTCACCCAATACCCGTAAGTGAGAAATAGAAAAATCAGAGCGAAACAAAAATTGTAAAAGCCCATCGTAAAGAAACAGGAATATATAAATGGGAAAACGAGATAGCTTTGAATCACTTTCGATGACCCAAGGAGGTATCTGAATGCCAAAGGAAGTCCGGCAATATAACAGACCAGAAGTGCTTTCTCCGCGAAGACAGCTGGTAAAAAGCTGTTGAAAAACAGAAGGATCAGATGTCCAAACCAATTCGGCACAGGCTCCTTGTTAAAAACAAAATATTCTTTTATTACCGAGGAGTCACCCTGGAGGAGATGCCTGATAAGCTGTACGTTGTATTGGTGCGCAGGCCCGTCAAGTGTGGGGAAATATTCAAGCTTGAAAACCGGGTAAAGGCAGGCAAGGATTACTAAGCAGAATAATATCGGTTCGACACGAAGAAACTGTTTCCAAATCATACTGTTTCGAGATCTTCGTTTTTTATTTTTTCTAGCAATTAATGCTTTCCCAAATATAATACTTTAGTATTGATATGTAATAAATTGATTTATCGTAATTATATATGAGGACAAGAGCAATGATCCGTAAGGCTTGCTGCTGCTACCAAAACCAGAAAAATAAAAATTTTGAAAAAGAAATACTGAGGCGGCCGGATTCATTCATCCTGCCCAACCTTCCCGGTCCAGACTCCTGTACTGAATCGCCTCACCCAGGTGTGTTGTTTCAATTTTCTCCGAGCCATCCAGATCAGCAATCGTCCTGGCTACTTTGAGAATACGGTCGTAAGCCCGTGCTGAAAGACCCAGACGTTCCATGGCATTCTTGAGTAAATTCTGACCGGCTTCATCAATGGCGCAAATCTCCCTCAGTTGTTTGCTACTCATCTGTGCATTGCAATAGACGCCTGTATTCTGTGAATAGCGCTTCTCCTGTATTTGCCTTGCCATGATAACCCGCTCCCGCACCGCAGCACTATTTTCCGATTTGCGTTCGGCAGAAAGCTCTTTAAACGAGACAGGTATCACTTCCACATGAATATCAATACGGTCGAGCAAAGGGCCGGAGATGCGATTGAGGTATTTCTGCACAATCCCCGCACCGCAGACGCACTTTTTCTCGGGGTGGTTGTAATAGCCACAAGGGCAGGGATTCATGGAAGCCACCAGCATGAAACTGGCCGGGTACTCCACCGAAAACTTGGCCCTTGAAATCGTCACTACGCGGTCTTCCAAAGGCTGGCGCATCACTTCCAGCACGGTGCGTTTGAATTCCGGCAATTCATCCAGGAACAAAACGCCGTTGTGTGCCAGTGATATTTCACCCGGTTGCGGCACACCGCCTCCACCGACAAGCGCCACATCGCTGATCGTATGGTGCGGCGAGCGGAACGGCCGCATCGTGATGAGCCCGGGATTCTTGCCCATTTTGCCGGCAACGGAATGAATCTTGGTTGTTTCGAGTGCCTCATTCATGTGCAGCGGCGGAAGAATGGTGGGCAGTCGCTTGGCCAGCATGGTTTTTCCTGCACCGGGCGGGCCGATCAGAATTACATTGTGACCGCCGGCAGCAGCAATCTCCAACGCACGCTTGATATTTTCCTGACCCTTCACATCGGCAAAATCCACCTCCGAAAGCCCCAGCTGCCTGTAAAAGGTATCCTCCAGGCTTACTTCCACTTTCTTCAAATCCTGCACACCATTGAAAAAGTCAATCACCTCTTTGATGCTTTGCGCACCATAGATGTCAATTCCTTCGACAACGGCCGCCTCCGGTGCATTCGTAAGCGGAAGGATCATGCCTTTAAAGCCTTCCTTTTTTGCCTGAAGCGCAATGGGAAGCACACCCCGGATGGGTTGCAATCCACCGTCGAGCGAGAGCTCTCCCATGATAATGTACTCCCCTACTTTATCGGAATGAATATCACCCGAGGCGGCCAGGATGCCGGTGGCGATGGTGAGATCATAAGCCGATCCCTCTTTCCGGATATCTGCCGGAGCCATATTGATGGTAACAGCTTTGCCAGGGATTTTATAGCCATTGTTCTTGAGAGCCGCATCGATGCGGTGATGGCTTTCTTTGATGGCATTGTCTGGAAGACCCACGATAAAAAAATTGATGCCTCCGGAAATATTGACCTCTACGGTCACAGTTGTTGCGTTGATGCCGTATACGGCACTACCGAATGTTTTTACAAGCATGAAAAATAACTTCCGTCAGAGGAGATCGTATTCATTCATTCTCCCGGAAGCCGGAGAATGATCCGGGGTTTAGTGGGCGAGACTTAATTCAATGTAATGAATGAGGGAATGAATGATTTTGATGTGTATTTCCTGAGCGCGATCGGCAAATTCCGAATACGGTGCCCGGATTTCAATATCGGTAATCAGACTCATTTTGCCGCCATCTTTCCCGGTGAGCGCAACCACATGCATGCCTTTGGCTCTGGCTGTGTGCATGGCCTGGATCACGTTGCGGGAGTTTCCGCTGGATGAGATGGCCAGCAACACATCGCCTTTGTTACCAATAGCCTCGAGGTACCTTGAAAAAACAGAATCATATCCATAATCATTGCCTACACAGGAAATATGAGAGGGATCTGAAATCGAAAGGGCCGGTAAGGCAGGACGATCGGACCGAAACTTGCCGCTGAGCTCTTCGGCGAAATGCATCGCGTCGCACATGGAACCTCCATTGCCACAGGAAATGATCTTGTTGCCGGCTTTGATGGCCCGTGACATCAGGCTGCCTGCATCTTCTATCTTTTTGAAGTTCTTTTCATCCGACACAAAAGCTGCGAGGGTCTGCTGTGCTTCTAAAAAATTTTGTTTGATCGTTTGTCCGGACATGGTTCTTAGTTCTGAACCAAAAATACAAAACATCCCGGTAGTTCAAGCAAATAATTGAGGGCCTGAAAAATAAAGGGGCCCAACCGATTGCTTAAAATACAAGCCGTCAAACAGCCTATAAATCAGGCTTCATTTCAGGTACTGCTTCAGGTTCTTCACATATTCTCCAAAGGCTTCTGTGCCTTTGCGGGTGACCTTGCATGTGGTGAGCGGGTAATTGTCGCGGAACTTCTTGGTCACCTCAATATATCCGGCTTCCTTCAGCTTGTTGATCTGCACACTCAGGTTACCGGCTGTGGCGTTGGTCTTGTCTTTCAGCCAGCCGAACTCCGCATCTTTGACCGATATGAGCAAAGACATGACAGCCAGCCTCAGCTGTGAATGCAAAACAGGGTCCAGATCCTTAAACTGCGTCATTGTTTGTTGTAATTCGCTTTCAACAGATGCCCGGGAATGATGTATCCCAGCAAGACAGCAAGTGCAAGAATGAGCAATTGCCACTCAAAGCTCACAAACATGGAAACAAGCGAAAGAATCCAGTTGATGCAACCCCCAATCAGCAAGGGACGGAACTGAAGAGCGCCTCCCGAAATGAACAGCCAGGCCCCATATACCATCATGATAAGAGGATAAGCCAGATGCGGCTGCCTGGTTTGAAACATGAAAAACAAAATCGTGAACAACGAAATCAGAAAAGCGATGAGCGCATATCCCATAAACTGATCGAGATACGTCCGCACCCGCATCGCTTTCTTTTTCTTCCTTCCATACACGACCGACACAATACCACCCAATGGCATCAATACCGCCCAGGGTAAGTCATTGTATGGCGAATGCAGGATCACCATCAATGCATATTGACTGAGAGAAGCCACAAAAACCAGCCAGCCCCAGAACAGGTAAAAGAAACCGTTGTCGCGGATTCCGGTTTTGGCGGTCTGCACCATTTCGGTAATCAGCCTCAGGCTTTCTTCACCCGACATTTCCTGTTCTCTTTCTTCCATTGGGATTGTTCCTGGTTTCTGAATTATTTCTTTTTACACTCTTCCACCATTTGCTTCGCACGCTCTTTCCCCCAGTTCGGAGCAATGCTGCTCGCCGGCTTGAAGGTTTCAAACTTTTTCACGGCTTCTTCCAGTATAGGCAGTGCCTTATCCTTACCGCCACCAAATTGCGGAGGCGTATAAAATTTGCCTTGGCCCTGTAAAAGGTATGGACGCGGGTTATTCGGATCAAGCTCTTTGGATTTGGCATTCATCTCCCCTGATTTACCACCAAACTTCGCACCACGCAACATGGGGTTCACCCCGATGCGCTGCGAATAAATCAGTGAACGCAAGGCATAGATCTCCGAATTATTCGGACTTATTGAATCGGACTTATTGGCGAATTTCTCTGCGATGTCGCAGTACTCATCGATCTTATCGCCTGTGGTGAGGGTCGACATAAACGCATGACAAAGCGCTGCATAATAGGTCGGAAGCCATTCTTTTTTCTCGGCATTGGCAATGCGCTCAAACGAGTTAGCCACCATTTGATATCCGTGGATGGTTTTACAGGTATCCATCTCATGGAGATTCTTCTCCATTACGGAGATGTACTTTTTGTTTTGGCCGATGCATGACAGGGCCAGACTGAGAGTTAAAAAAAGTGCTGCGATTTTTTTCATGGTTATTGTTGGCTTTGATGATTATATTAAAATGAATGCTTCCTGTTATAATTTAATTGTTATTCAAAACATCCTGAGTGCGGTCGATACCGAAGCTCATGAACACACCGACAAAATACATCCGTGCTGCTGTTGCCGTAACGGGCTCCGAACGCAAGCCGTCGGATGAAAAACGATAGCTGTAAATATTATCCCGGCCCAGCACATTGTCGACTCCGACCACAAATACAGAAAACACATTTTTGATTTTCCGGATATAACTTGCCGTAAAGCCTACTTTGTGGTAGTCGGGCGTACGCTCACCCAGGAATACAGGGTAACGCGGATCATAATAAGGTCTGCCCGTCGCATAGGTATAGGTCGCACTCAGGTTCAGAGAAACGGAAGGAATGTATTTCTTGATAACAAGCGATGCCGTGTGCGGAGTGGCAAAAACCGGTTGTGCCAGTACCGGATAATTCAGGTATTGTCTTTTCGTATCGAGGTAAGAATAGGAAACCCAGTAATCCCAGTTCGCAAATGTTTTCTTATCCCTCCAGAAAACTTCCAGTCCGCGTGCATAGCCGTTGCCGTTGTTAAAAAGGGAGTCCTCTGGAAATATTGGATTGGGAGCTATGGTTGTCACTAAATTCTGGTACTGTTTGTAAAAAGCTTCCACACGGAAGGTGCGTTTCTCTTCGACATGCTGAAAGTTAAGGATGTAGTGAGTAGCCTTTTCATACTCCAGCGATGGACGTTCAAACAGGTAACGCGTTTCGGGTCTTTCATAGAAATCACCGTAGGCAAAGGATACCTGGCTGTTCGCTCCGGTTTTAAAGGCGATGGAGGTGCGCGGCGCCAGGTTTGCTTTTTGCTGGAGCGAGCTGTATTCGTAACGTCCTCCAATCCGGGCCACGATTTTAGAGCTGAGGAAAATATCCGTTTCCGCAAAGCCTGCCGTATAATCATCGGTGATGTCATATTTGAAATGATTATAAGGAGCGGGCACATTGGGAATGTTCTTGTAATCGCTCACATCGCGATTGTCCTGAAACTCGCCGCCGAAACGTAAAAGCGACAGACTTCCGAATGCCCGTGTAAGCATCACCTTACCCTGACTCAGCTGATTTGTATTCAGGATGCGGATGGCATTGGGTTCAATGTCGTCCTGGTTATAGCTGTAAGAAGCGCCAATATAATATTTCCACTGATCGTTCAGATTGGCATGGAAGGTCAGGTTGGTGTAATAGTTCTGGTTGTTCAGCTTGAAGTTATCCACAAAGCCGTTGGTGCTGTCGAGATTGGGCCGTGAAATTCCGAGCTGGCTGTAATTGCCATAACCGTAAAACTTGAGCATGGATGTTTCGGAGAATTTCTTCCGGAAGTTCAGCGAACCACCGGCAAACACGGGTGTCACGTTCCATTTCACATTCTGCGGAACAAGGTTGTAGTAAGGGCCCAGATTGGTGTAGTTGAAATCACCTCCGATGGAGGCTGTGCTGTCTTTCGATAATTTATTGATACCACCGCCGAATCCCACCGAAGTGATGGCTGCCGAGCCGGAAGAACGATCCGGAAGATCCTGTGTCTCCAGGACAAGAGCCGAGGACATGGCTTGTCCGTACTGAGCCGAATAACCTCCTGTGCTAAACACTGTTCCTTTGAAGAGAAAAGGAGAAAAGCGTCCGCGGGATGCAACATCCGGCACGCCTGAGAAATATGGTTTCGCTACGACCATCCCATCGATGATTGTTTTTGTTTCATTGCCGGTACCACCGCGTACGAACAAGCCTTCCGACTCCCCCACCTGCTGTGTGCCGGGAAGTGTTTTGAGGGCTCCGGTGATATCACCCTGAGCGCCGGCGGTGGTGACAATGTCAAGCGGCTTGAGCATGGTAATCCGCTTCTCATCGCTGGCTTCGATGGTGCCAGCGGAGATGACCACTGTCTTCAGCTGACTCGCAGCCTGCTTCAAAACGATGGTGAGGGTTTGCTCTTTGCCGTTGAGAACGAGGGGCATTTCCGTTTTGTCATAGGTGATCATGCTGACCATGAGCGTTACCTTACCGGTATCTGTTGCCAGAAAGGAAAAGCTGCCATCGGCTCCGGTGGAAGTTCCGTCGTAACTGTCTTTCACATAAACGTTGGCTCCGGCTACCGGATGTTTGGATGCATCAATGACTTTACCGGATATTTTGGTCTGCGCCTTTAGCGATAATGCCAGCAGAAGAAAAGCTGTACTGAATAATAGTGCGTGTTTCATTTGCAAAGAAGAATGTTCGCAGCAAATGTAGACTAGTTTACGTTATAAACCAGAATGGATTGAAAAAATTTTAAATGCTGTTGGATTTCAGCTACTTGGAGGGAAGAACATAGATTCATTGGCCGCTGATCTTCATGATTTTTATGATAAGGTAAGATCTAATCAGGTAAATCATAATAATCATGAAGATCAGCGGTCAATCATCATTACCGGTTACCTGCATATCGGAGGAAGAGGCATAACGATCGACAGAGGTGGTATGACGATCGGAAAAACACCTTCTTCGATCGATGATGAGCAAACGACGATCGGTAAAACACATTCTTCGATCGAAGAAGATCAAGCGACGATCGGAAAAACCTCTTCTTCTATCGGAAAAGAGCAAGCGACGATCGGAAAAACACCTTCTTCGATCGGAGAAGCTCAAACGACGATCGGAAAAATATCTTTTTCGATCGTAATCTGTCAACCGACGATCGAGAAAACGTCTTCTTCGATCGAAGGAGCGCAAGTGTCGATCGATAGGGGATGGTACAACGATCGGAAAAGTGTTTGCTTCGATCGATAGGGGTTGGTATAACGATCGAAGAAGTGTCTGCGTCGATCGACAGGGGTTGGTACAACGATCGAAGAAGTGTCTGCGACGATCGACAGGGGTTGGTACAACGATCGAAGAAGTGTCTGCGACGATCGATAGGGTATGGTACAACGATCGAAAAAGTATCTGCGACGATCGATAGGGTATGGTACAACGATCGAAGAAGAGAGAGCGACGATCGAAGAAGTGTCTGCGACGATCGATAGGGGTTGGTATAACGATCGAAGAAGAGTGTGCAACGATCGACTGGGGATGGTATAACGATCGAAGAAGAGTGTGCAACGATCGATAGGGGTTGGTATAACGATCGTAGAAGCACATCTATCGACTGGCGGGGATCGTGCAACGATCGGAGAAGTGCAGATGACGATCAAAGATGGTTGGTAACAATCGAAGAAATGCCGTTGGCGATCGGAATAATTGGAAAGAACGCAATGAAAAATAAAGGAATAGGACCGGGATCTAAAAATAGGCTTAGTACCGCGGATTGCCAATACGTATGAAGTCGTATTTAGTCCAGATACGCCATATCCTCTTCAGTCAGACTAACACCGGCCGATTCCATGTTTTCCTCAAAATGCTTCAGGGAGGATGTGCCCGGAATGGGCAGTATCCAGGGCGAGCGGTGCAGGAGCCAGGCGATATTGATCTGGGCTTCTGTGGCTTTGTGTTTCGCCATCATCCTGGCGATGCGATCGTCCTTTTTGGCAGCCGAGTGGATGAGCGAAAAATAAGGAATGAGCGGCATCCCGTTTTTCTCACAGATGGCAAGCACCTCTTCCCCACCCCGGTTTTCTCCGTAAGCCAGCTTCAGCGTCCTGCGCTGCCCATGACCGAACATGTTTTCAACGGTTGCGATATTACCCATACCCATGGCTGTTTCCAGTTCCTCCGGATTGACGTTGCTGACACCCACA
>DASYGQ010000347.1:0-7177 GCA_035999585.1 Bacteroidia bacterium
GAAGAAGGCCGAGAAGGTAAACGGGTAGTTGAAATTGATTTGCTCAGAGAGCAGCCCGGAACTGACTCAGGAAACGCAAATCGTTTTCTGAAAAAAGACGGAGATCCTTTACCTGATACTTCAGCATCGCGATGCGTTCCACGCCCATTCCAAAAGCATAACCGGAATACTGTTTGCTGTCGATTTTACAATTCTCAAGTACATTCGGGTCAACCATGCCGCAGCCGAGGATCTCAACCCATCCGCTGTGTTTGCAGATATTACAGCCTTTGCCTTCGCAGAAATTACACGAGATATCCATTTCGGCACTGGGCTCGGTGAAAGGGAAATAGGAGGGGCGTAAGCGAATCTCTGTTTTTTCCCCGAACATTTCGCGTGAGAAATAAAGCATAGCCTGCTTGAGGTCAGTGAAGGAAACGTCTTTGTCGATATACAAGCCTTCCACCTGATGAAAGAAGCAATGTGCTCTGGCCGAAATAGCTTCGTTGCGATATACGCGTCCCGGCATGATGGAGCGGAGCGGGGGAGGGGTGCTTTCCATCAGGCGGACTTGAACGGAGGAGGTATGTGTGCGCAAAGCCATTTCCTTCGTAATGAAAAACGTATCCTGCATGTCGCGTGCCGGATGATCAGGTGGAAAATTAAGAGCGGAGAAATTATGCCAGTCGTCTTCAATCTCAGGGCCGTCGGCCACGGAAAAGCCGATGCGTGAAAAAATTTCGATGATCTGGTTCCTGACAATGGAAAGCGGGTGCTGTGTGCCCGGAATAAGCGGTTCTGCCGGAAGTGTAAGGTCCAGACTTGCTCCTCCCGATTCGGAAGAAGTCTCGAATTTCTCTTTAAGCTCGTTTAATTTTTCCTGCGCCTTTGTCTTGAGTTCGTTGAGACGTTGTCCCATTTCTTTTTTCAACTCATTGGGAACATCACGGAACTCATCAAATAAAACGGAGATACGGCCTTTTTTGCTCAGGAGATTCAGGCGGAATTCCTCAGCCTGGGCGAGGCTATCGGCCTGAAACGATTTTATTTCTTCCAGTATGGATTCAATTTTCTCTTTCAAGGGATCGTTTGTCTTAATGATTTTGAATGGATGTTTCAGGGACCGCAAATGCTTTCCTGTTATTTGATGATCGAAAGTGTCATGTGGATATCCGTTTTGGGGCGGTCGAACTGATCTTTTTCAGCCGTTGCAATTTTATCCACCACATCCAGTCCTTCATACACTTCTCCGAACACGGTATATCCTCCGTCGAGATGAGGAGCGCCTCCCAGGGTTGAATACGCCTTGCGTTGCTCCGGAGTAAACTTCACGGGGTTGCGTTTGGTCAGTTCCTGCCGGAGGAAAGGGTCGATCTGCATCGTCATGATCTGCAGGCTGTCCATCTTACGTTCAGTCTGAAGCCTGATAAATTTGTCGCGGAAAGCCCTGTTTTCAGGTTTGGAAACATATTCGCTGAAAATCTGCTGAAGCTTGCCCTGATTCATCTGCATTTCTTCCATGCTGAGCAGGGTATCGCTATACGTACGGCCATGCACAATATAAAACTGGCAGCCTGAACTTTCTTTGTTCGGATTGACTTCGTCACCCAAACGGGCAGCAGCGAGAGCACCTTTTTTGTGAAAGAAGCGCGGATCTATTTCAGCCGGAATGGTATAACCTACATTCCCATTGCCAAGCATAGTGCCCGGAGGAGCGTTTTTAGAATCAGGATCACCACCCTGAATCATAAAGCCTTCGATGACACGGTGAAAAATGGTGTTGTTGATCGTGCCTTCTTTCACCAGTTTGATGAAGTTGTCGCGGTGTTTGGGTGTCTCATTGTAAAGAACTACCTTTATATCGCCCAGATCGGTATGGATCAATACTTTGGTTTGTTCTTCTTTTCCCTTGTTTCCACCATCTTTTCCGGCCATTATGGTTGAAAACAGCCCTAAAGACAAAATAAAGAATACGATTCTTTTCATAATTTGTTAAAAACTTTTATATTTGCGTTTAGCAAAGGTAATAAATAGAACCATCGCTCCAAAGAGAAAGCGTTAGCAGCTTGATCCGACAACAAACTGACCGAAGACGATATGGTACAATCGATTACGAAAACACTCCGATTCTTTTCATTGGTATTTGTCATGAGTTTTTTGATCACAGGTGCTAATTCCTGTATTAAAGATACCAAGTGCAAGGGCGATATTTATGTGGTGCGTGCGGATAACGGAGCTCCCGTCGTAAATGCTGCGGTTCATTCTCATTACGGTACTGTTACGGATCAGCAATACACCGATATAACAGGACGTGTTCACATCGAGCTTAACCTTCCCTGTATACTTACGGTAGATGTGACGGCTCCGGCCAATGCGCCTCCTCCGATAGCTGCAACAGCCAGCAGTACTTTGAAGTTCGAAGCGGGGGTGACCAATTCGGTTACCATCAAGCTTTAGTCTTTATCCCAGATTTTCGCGGAAATATTCTACAATCGCCTCTTTCATGAGTAATCCCTGCTGCACGGGTTTCAGGTGCGGAAGCTTCGCTGTAGGTCTGAAATGAGGCCAGCCTTCCTCGTCGTTACCGGCAAATTCATAGTATCCGTAAGGAGTCAGCAAAGTACAGATGGCAATGTGCATGACCTCCAGCTTCTGGTCTTTCGAAAACTTGCGTTTCCCTTTGCCCAGTTCCTGAACGCCAATGAGGAATAAAATCCCCTGCATATCCAGGTCGGGCCCGAACTGGCTTTCCAGCTTCGCCTGCACCTCTTTCCATTCTTGTTCCAGGTTTTGATCTGTCATGGAGCAAAGGTAGGGCATATTCGGTTGCCCGAAGATTTAAGAAGAAGGGAAATGTCGAATATCGAACACCGAATTTCGAAGTTATAGATGCCTTCGGCGTTCGACATTCGGTGTTCGATATTCGATATTATTTCTTTGACAATTTCATTCATCAACATCCCCCCTTTAATAAGTTCAGCTCTCCCGTTTCGTCATGCCTGTTATTTCCCACTAATTTAAAGCCATGAATTACCTCGATATCATCATTTGCATTCCGGTGGCCTGGGGACTTTACAAAGGCTTTACCAAAGGCTTGATTCTGGAGGTGGCTACTTTGTTTTCTCTGCTTGGTGCTGTGTGGGTTGCGCTTAATTTCTCTGATTTCATTGCTCATTTCATTCGTGAAAAGCTGGGCTGGACCAATCAGTATGTTCCTGTCATCTCATTTGTTGTTTTGTTTATAGGGGTGCTGGCCGGTGTCTACCTGCTTGCCAAGCTGGTGGAACGCTCGATCGATGCAGCTTCATTGGGGCCGGTAAACCGTGTGCTTGGAGCTTTATTCGGGGCTTTTAAATTTGCCCTGATTCTGAGCGTCATCTTTTTCATGATCGATGCGGTGGCAAAAAGCTATCCGATGATCTCATCCGAAAAGAAAACGAAGTCGCTCCTGTACAAACCCGTTTCAGCCATCGCTCCGATGGTCATTCCCGGTCTGAAAGGAAGCCAGGTGGGAGACCTGGTGAAGGAGAGAATGAAAAAGGATTCCGATTGAGTTAAGCCTCCATGACGGCACTCACTCCGGGCAGCGTTCCGCTTTCCATGTATTCGAGCAGTGCACCGCCTCCGGTGGAGACATAGCTCACCTCAGAAGCGAGGTTATATTTATTGATGGCAGCTACCGAGTCGCCTCCGCCTACCAGGGAATAAGCTCCTTTTTTTGTTGCGGCTGCAATGGCCTTGGCCATGCTGATGGTACCGTGCTCGAAATGACTCATTTCAAATACTCCCATGGGACCGTTCCATAACAGAGTACGGGACCGGCCGATGACTTCAGCGTATAGTTTTTCTGTTTCCGGCCCGATGTCAAGACCCATCCAGCCATCCGGAATACCTTCCTTACCGCATGTTTTCACGTTGGCTGTGTTGGAGAATGCATCGGCGGCTATGCTGTCGACCGGGATATACAGGCCCACATTTTTCTTTTTCGCCTCATCAATGATTTTACGCGCCGTGTCAAGACGGTCGAGCTCAACAAGAGAGTTGCCGATCTGTCCGCCCAGCGCTTTGATAAAGGTAAAAGCCATACCTCCGCCAATGATGATATTATCAGCTTTGGAGAGCAATTGCTGAAGGATTAGAATTTTGTCGGATACCTTGGCGCCGCCAAGTATGGCTGTGAAAGGTTTTTCGGAATGGTTCATGACCTTATCGATGCTGGCCAGCTCGTTGGCCATCACATACCCGAAACAGGAGCGTCCTGAAAAGAATTTGGCAATGATGGCGGTGGAGGCATGGGCGCGGTGTGCAGTACCGAAGGCATCGTTGACATAGAAGTCGCCCAGCAGGGATAATTGTTTCGCAAAAGCCTCGTCTCCTGCTTCTTCCTGTTTGTGAAAGCGGAGGTTTTCAAGCAGGAGCACTTCTCCGGCTTTCAGGGCTTTGGCTTTCTGCATGGCCTCTTCACCTGTGCAGTCGGAAGCAAAAATAACCGGGGCGCCGAGAAGCTTGGAGGTGTGTTCAAGAATGTGTTTGAGTGAATATTTGTTGTTTGGCCCGTCTTTCGGACGTCCAAGGTGTGACATGAGGATGGCGGAGCCTCCGTCTTTCAGAATTTTTTGGATGGTGGGCACTGCTGCGCGGATGCGGGTATCATCGGTTACCTGGAAGGTATCGTTCAGCGGTACGTTGAAATCAACACGGATAAGGGCTTTTTTGCCGGAGAAGTTGTACTGATCAACTGTTTTCATGTCTGTTTTGAGATTTCGGAATTGCGGAGCAAAAATAAGGGATTAATTCAAATGAATTCAGGTGGTCAGGCCGAAACAAATGATATACGGCAATGCATGGTTCTCCGTTTACCGGCTCTTTTCCGCAATCCAATCACCCAATCCCGTCAGCCGATAAATGGAGTCCCGGCAGATAGGCTTATTGTTTAATTTTGAGAATAAGCGGAACAATAATTTCCATAAATCAATCTCTCCATGAAAAAATTCATACTCCTGGTCTTATTGTTTGGACTGAAGCAATCCATTGCTCAAAACATCAGCACCATTGCCGGAAACGGAACTTCAGGATACAGTGGGGATGGCGGACCGGCTACTGCTGCAATGTTAGAGGATCCTAACGGAATAGCCGTGGATGGGTCGGGTAATATTTTTGTTGCCGACCCGAACAACGCTTGCGTGCGGAAAATAGACCCCGCCGGAAACATCAGTTCATTTGCCGGTAACGGCACACGCGGAAATACTGGCGATGGAGGACCTGCATCGGCGGCATTGCTGGTCAATCCAATGGGAGTGGCGGTGGATCAGGCAGGCAATGTCTATATAGCAGATTACACCGATAACAAGATTCGTAAAGTAAATACATCCGGGATCATTACAACCATTGCAGGCACCGGCATCGCTGGTTTCAGTGGCGACAACGGACCTGCTGGCTCAGCTCAGCTGGCACACCCCATTGCAGTGGCAACAGATGGTGCAGGCAATGTATACATCGCAGATAATTACAATTACCGACTCCGTAAGATAAATGCGGCAGGCATTATTAATACCATTGCGGGGCATGGAACGCCTGGCCCTGGAGGAGATGGAGGGCATGGTACCGCAGGCGCTATTACTCCTGAAGGCATTGCTATCGATAAGAAGGGCAATGTATATATCATGGAGATTACAGATGTTCGTAAGCTTAGCACCTCCGACATAATCACTACCTATGCCGGAGCCGGACCGGGAACCTGCAGCGGTGATGGAGGACCTGCCGGTGCAGCCATATTCGGCAGCCTGAGAGGAATAAGCATCGACAATAAAAACAATCTTTTAATTACCGACGGCGCTTGTTGTTCTGTTCGCCGGATCGACACCACCGGCATTATCACCCTGATAGCCGGTAATGGCTCGCTTGGTTTCAGCGGCGACGGCGGACCGGCAGTTGCGGCTTCCCTGTCAAGACCGGCGCAGGCGGCGACTGACAAAAACGGGAACATATACATAGCTGACGGAACAAATTACCGGGTCCGCAAAGTGTCAATCACCACAGGAATAAACGAGCAGATGAATTCCAGCAATGTTAACGTTTATCCGATACCTGGAAACGGTGATATAACGACAAGTTTTAAAGGCAGAGGATATACCGCTATAGGAATATACGACATGCTGGGCAGGGAAGTTTATTCCCGGGTGCTGGACCGGAACCAGGAAAATATCTCTTTGCTCATTGACTTAAAAAATGTTGCAGAAGGCATGCTAATAATGAAAATTTCGACAGAGAAAGGAATTATCAGTAAACGGCTGGAAGTCCAGCATTAAGTTCATTGAAACAAAAAGCCCCGTCAGATGATTCTGACGGGGCTTTTTCTATACGACCCGGTTTACAGGAAATCATTCGCCAGGTTGGCAAGCTCACTGCGTTCTCCTTTTTCAAGGGTGATGTGGGCATACAAAGGCTGGTTCTTGATCCGGTCGATCAGGTATGACAATCCGTTACTTTGTGTATCCAGGTATGGTGTATCAATCTGGAAGATATCCCCGGTGAATACAATCTTGGTGTTCTGTCCGGCGCGGCTGATGATCGTTTTTACCTCATGCGGGGTTAAGTTCTGCGCTTCATCGACAATGAAGAACACGTTGGAAAGGCTTCGTCCGCGGATATAGGCAAGCGGACAAACGACCAGCTTCTCTGTCTCCACCATTTCATTCAGCAATTTGTGTTCCTTGTCTTTTTCACTGAACTGGCTGCGGATGTATTTCAGATTGTCCCACAGCGGTTCCATATACGGGTTCAGCTTGGACTTGATATCTCCGGGAAGGTAACCGATGTCTTTATTGCTCAGCGGTACAATGGGCCGGGCCAGATATATCTGGTGGTAGTTTCTTCTTTGCTCCAGGGCGCCTGCCAGGGAGAGAAGTGTCTTACCTGTACCTGCCACACCCTGTATGGTCACCAGGCTGATGGCCGGATTCATGATGGCATCCAGTGCGAAGGCCTGTTCGGCATTACGCGGATTAATTCCCAGTGCCCCTTGCTTGCGGACACGTTCCACCTGATTATTCACCGGATTGTAATGGCAGAGCACGGATTTTTGCCCGTTCTTCAGAATGAAATAATGATTGGCAATCGGCTTTATCTTTTTGAGGACGACCTCTGCACTGCAGGCTCCCTTTTCATAAATCTCATTGATGGCTCCGATGGGCACCTT
>DASYGQ010000046.1:0-8187 GCA_035999585.1 Bacteroidia bacterium
GGTAGATCCGTCATCAATGAGGAGCAGTTCAAAATTCTTGAAAGTCTGAGCCAGCACGCTGTCAATCGCCTCACGCAGGTAAGCGGCGGCATTGTATACCGGCAGCAGAACAGTGATGAGGGGTGCCTTGTTGCTCATGGCTTATAGTTTAATCCAGCCTGAAGGATAAATATCACTGAGAATGACGCCTGGCTGCTGAAACCATTTTTCCGGAGCGATCACTGTTTTCTTTTCATTCTCTCCAAGCCAGGCACCCCACCAGCTGAAGCTGCTGTTGGCTATGATATGGTGTTTGCAGCAGCTCATCAGCTGCATGTCGCGATAGCTTTCCGCACCGTGGTTATGATCAACACAGGTCATGCCTGGAATAAAGCTGAGATGTTCACGGGCCCAGTCCGCATCATCCGAAAAAACAAAATAGCGAAGGCCTGTGTTTCTCTGGTTCAGATATTCCACTGCCTGTTTGTAATAACCGATGTCACAAACACCGTGGAAGGAGTTTATTCCGGCATCTTTCACATAATCTCCCCGTCGTATGTGCAGACTGACTGTTTCACCGGAGCGCATGTCGGACGCAAGCCTGGCATTCCGATCACCGGCAGGTTCCCGGAAAGTGAAATCGGTCCGGATCAGACTCTCCACCCGTTTGAAATATTTTTCGCTTTGCCAGTATCCTTCGATATAGGTATTGTCTTTCTGCTCAAAAAACAGAGGGTCGAATTGAAAATGCTTTTCAGGGAAATATGTCTTGCTGTAGAGAAACGGAAGAAAGCGTTTTGTGCGCCGTCGCATTGGATCGGAATAAAGCTTCAGAAAAGATTCCGCTTCTTCCGGGGAAAGAAATTGGGGCCGGGCCGCAAACACACCGAGCTCATATTCCCGGGGAGTCCAGGTTCCTTTGAGGCGGAGAAAAGACAGGTCGACAAAAAGAGAAGTGTTCAGATGCTGAGCCAGGCTTCTGCCGGCAGCATACTGAAACATCTGATTTCCCATTCCACCTTTTAACCTGACTGCAATCATGATTTGAAATTAAACGGTCTTTTATTTCATAAAAAGCACCTTTTTAACAAGGGCTTTGAGATGATAGGCAGCACTGCGGGGTTGTGTCAAGGGAGACAGGTATTGCGGTATTTCGTATGTATCCCAAAGCACAGTTTCCAGCTTGTTTGTTTTTCTGACAGCAAAGGGCTTGTTCCACTCGAAGCCCTGCATGATCAGAGGGATCAGGCTGTCGACCAATGTCACATGTCCTTTGCGCAATGATTCATGAAAAAATTCCTGAATCGGCCGGAAGGCTTCCAGTCCTGTTTCATTCTTTTTCATGTAATACAGTATGCCTTCGGAATACTTCAGAAAATTCAGATGCACTTCAAAATTATAGAGGTAATCGTAATAGGCCATCGGGTATTCAAAATAGCCTTTTTTCCCCACGCGGAAGATTTCCTTCAGAAAAGCTTCGGGATCGGGCACATGTTCGAGCACATGCGAACAGATAATATAATCGAAGCTCTGGTTATCAAAAGGAAATACGGTGCCATCGTAATAAACAATTTTTTTGTCCGTCTGCAAAGCACCGGTATGTCCGAACTGGGCCTGGCGATCTTCTTCGGCATCGTATTTCAATTCAAGCAGTACATCGGAACGCTGGTGTGGACTTGCGCCAGGTCCTATTTCAAGGACTTTATCGCCCGGCTGGATATTCTTGATTCGGTCTGGAAAAAACATGGCTCAGTTCAGCGGAGTGATGGTGATCTCCATGGGATTCAGGATCAATCCGCTTTCGGAATTGAGTATGCGTTCATCGCCGGTAACGGCGCTGATTTCGGATATGGTCAGGCTGACTGTATTGTCGATGTATTGAACGACACGGCCTTCGGAAGAAAGTCCGATCACAATTTTATACTGCCCGCTTACCAGCATCAGATCCGTATTTTTAAACAACACCGAGTATTCTCCCTTTTTAAGATCCGAAGCAATGCTCCAGGAAGTGCGCAACGGAAGTTCTAAGAGGGTAACGATACCGAGGCCGGCAATGAAATGCGGGAGGTCTTTATTGAGTTTAAAAAACACACGTACCTGCCAGTCGGCCCCCACCGGAATTTCGGCTACGGGTTTGTTGTCTTCATTTTCAATCTGTACGCGGGTGATATAGCCGGAGGCTTCTTCTTTTTTATCGGGGGCAGGAATGTCGTACACACGAAGGCTCGATTCACCACCATCCATGTAGCGGCGTGTAACCTGGTCGATGGGACCCTGCATGAGAAGGCGGCCTTTATCCAGCAGCACACCGGTGGTGCAGAGTTTTTGCACGGCTTCCATGTTGTGGCTGACGAAGATAACGGTACGCCCCTGCCCTGCCACATCCTTCATTTTGCCGAGGCATTTGCGCTGAAAGGCGGCATCGCCTACAGCAAGTACTTCGTCTACGATGAGTATTTCAGGTTCGAGGTGAGCGGCCACGGCAAAAGCGAGGCGCACATACATGCCCGAGGAATAACGTTTGACAGGCGTATCAAGGAACCTCTCTACTTCTGCAAAAGCCACGATCTCATCGAACTTGCTTTTGATTTCGCTGCGGCTCATGCCTAGTATGGAACCATTCAGGAAAATATTTTCGCGGCCGCTGAGTTCGGGATGAAAGCCGGTACCTACTTCAAGCAGACTGGCAATCCTTCCGTCGATTGTCACACGGCCTTTGGTGGGAGTCACGATGCGGCTCAGTACTTTCAGCAGTGTTGATTTGCCGGCGCCGTTGCGGCCGATGATCCCGAGGCGTTCACCTTCTTTGATTTCAAAACTCAGGTCATCAAGAGCCCAGAATGTGCCTTTCTTTTCTTTTGCAGCACTGCCTTTGCCAAACAGGGCTTTCCCCTTTTCAGCAAGCACATCGCGCAGGGCCACATACGAAGAGCTCTGCTGCTGACCCAGCACATAGCTTTTCGAGAGGTTTTCAATGCGGATGATGGTGCTCATGGCTTGTTTGTAAATATACGATCAGATGATGTCGGCAAAATGTTTTTCCATTCTCCGGAAATAGAGTGAACCCAGGATCAGGAATACGATGCTGATGCCGGCAGAGATCCAGAATCCGGGCCAGTGTATACCGGCTGAGTTTCCTAAAATGCTCCAGCGAAATCCATCGATAACACCGACCATTGGGTTGAGGGAATAAATACCCTTTACCAAAGGAGATAATTTTGTGCTGGAATATATTCCCTCGCTGCTGAATGCAACAGGCGATACATACACGCCAAACTGAACAATGAAAGGAACGATGTAACGGAAATCCCTGTATTTCACATTCAATGCAGCGATGAAGAGTCCGGTACCCATGGCGGTAATGAGTGCCAGAAGCAGAAAGAGCGGAAGAGCAAGCAGGTTGATGCCCGGAACATAAGCATGGCGCAGGTAATAATAAAGCATGAAGGCCAGCAGGATTGCAAAGGATATCAGAAAGTCGATGAGGCAGACGATGACAGTACTGACCGGTACAATGAGTTTCGGGAAATAGACTTTGGATATGAGATTGGAGTTGGCGATGAGGGAATTGCTGGCCTCGCTGAAAGCGCTGGCAAAGAATGTCCAGGGCAAAGTGGCAGCTGCAACAAGCAATACCCGCGGCACTCCGTAGCTGGGTGTTTCAAAATAGGCTCCGATGGCGGTGAAGATGAGAATGGTCAGCAAAGGCTTGATGACGCTCCAGGCAATGCCGATGACGGTTTGCTTGTATCTGACCAGAATATCGCGCCAGGCAAGAAAATAGAAAAGCCCCCGGTAGTTCCAGAGGTCTTTCCAGTAATTGCCTGCACTGGCATTGGGTTCTATAATGATGCGTTGCTTCAGGAGCTGGGTGCTTATTCTTATTTGGCGAAATTGACCGAACGGGTTTCACGGATCACGGTGACTTTCACCTGACCGGGATACGTCATTTCGGTTTGTATTTTCTGAGCGATGTCAAATGAAAGTTTTTCCGCGTCTTTATCGCTTATCTTTTCGCTGCCCACAATCACTCGAAGCTCACGGCCGGCCTGGATCGCGTATGTTTTCTCAACACCGGGATAAGACAATGCAAGGCTTTCGAGATCTTTCAGACGTTTGATGTACTGCTCTGCAATTTCACGTCTTGCGCCAGGGCGTGCTCCGGAGATGGCATCACACACCTGAACGATCGGTGCAATCAGTGTATTCATTTCCACTTCATCGTGGTGAGCGCCGATGGCGTTGCAGACTTCCGGTTTTTCCTTGTATTTCTCGGCAAGCTTCATGCCGAGGATGGCGTGTGGCAATTCCGGTTCATCGTCGGGTACTTTACCGATATCGTGAAGAAGTCCGGCACGTTTTGCCATTTTCACATTCAGTCCGAGCTCAGTGGCCATGATGGCACACAGATTGGCCACTTCACGGCTGTGCTGGAGAAGATTCTGACCGTAAGAAGAGCGGTACTTCATGCGTCCCACCATACGGATCAGTTCGGGATGCAGACCATGAATACCCATGTCGATACAGGTACGTTTACCGGTTTCAATGATTTCATCTTCCAGTTGTTTCTTGACTTTCTCTACCACTTCCTCGATACGGGCAGGGTGGATACGGCCATCGGTCACCAGCTGGTGAAGGGCGAGGCGGGCAATTTCTCGTCTGACAGGATCGAATCCGGAAAGAATGATGGCTTCAGGAGTATCATCCACAATGATTTCAATGCCTGTGGCAGCTTCAATGGCGCGGATGTTACGTCCTTCGCGGCCAATGATGCGACCTTTCATCTCATCGCTTTCGATGTGGAATACGGAAACGGAATTTTCAATGGCATGCTCGGTGGCTACACGCTGGATGGTTTGAATAACCACGCGTTTGGCTTCTTTGCTGGCCGTGAGGCGGGCTTCATCAACCACATCCTTGATCAGAACCATGGCTTCAGTCTTCGCTTCAGCTTTGAGCGATTCCACAAGCTGGGCTTTGGCATCATCGGCAGAAAGACCGGAGATCTTTTCAAGCTGTTCAACCTGGCGGCGGTGAGATTTTTCAAGTTCTTCTTTCTTACGCTCGATGATTTCGAGCTGGCTGGTCATGTTGGCACGTACGGTATCCAGTTCAGCATCTTTGCGCTGTACCTGTTCCTGTTTTTGTGAAAGACTTTGTTCCTTTTGTTTAAGACGGTTTTCGGCAGCAACCATTTGCTGGTTTTTTTCACCGATGGTCTTTTCATGTTCGGTTTTCAGCTGCAGAAATTTTTCCTTTGCCTGCATCATCTTTTCGTTTTTCAAAGCTTCGGCTTTCATTTCGGCTTCTTTCAGCTTCAGTGATGCCTTCTTCTCAATGGTGTTTTTCAACATGGTTGAGGCAATCAAAACTCCAAGGCCGATACTGACCAGGGCCGTTGCAGTTATGATGAGAATCATTGTACTATCCATAATACGTATCGCGTTTTAGATGTGAAATAAAAAATCCCGTATCAATCCAGTCCTCACGGTTAGGAGGGAGCAGAATGTACGGGTGATCAGAAAGGCCGCCTTGGGCCTGCAAAGCTTATATTTCCTTATCCAGGTGCGCCGAAATGACTTTTTCCAGTGAAATGATCTTACCTGAAACCTCTTTATTACTCAAATCTTTGTATTTCTCGGTTTCAAGATACTGGGTTGCAAACTGAAGACAACACATGGCCAGCAAATCCTGTTTATCTTTTACCGCATAAGCCTTTTCATAATCTGCTATGCGGTCGTTGATAAGTCCGGCTGCCTTTATCACCTGATCCACTTCATCTGTTTTCACAGTTGGAGTGTAGATTCGGCCGCCAATGCTGACTTGTATGTTGTTTTCACTCATTTATTCGGTATTCTTCCTCTTTTCATCCATCCGAACAAGCCTTTTTAAAGACTTGGCGTGATTGAGAGGTCTTGCATTTATCTGTTCAGGAGAGCTATGCTTTTATCGATTTCCCGTACAAGCTCATTAATCTTTAACTTAATATCTGTGGTTTTTTCCGTTTCGTTGTTTTCCAATAATGATTTGGCCAGCTTTACTGCCTGATACTTCTCTTCCAATTCTTTGAATTCCAAGTCTTTCAGCTCTAGTTTTTCCTGGATTTCCGTTATTGAACGCTTGAGTTTTTCGTTGTCTTCAACAGCCTTTGTATGCAAATGTATTAATTTTTGCGCTTTGCTCTCTAAGTTCGAAACTATTTCGTGTAATTCGTTCATTTGATGAATGTTATATATTATTATCGAACACAAAAGTAGAGCAGACAATGTATTTTTTTAGCAGCCTCAGGAAAAGATTTTAACAATCCGGGCCTTATAAGAAGGCATTGTTAAATGAAAAGAAAGCAGCGTAACACATCCGCTCTCCCTTTTGTTGTAAAAGAATTGAAAAACAGGTACATGAATCCGGAGAAGGAAAGGTAATTTGGCGGTCGTTTTTAAACAAAGATTATTTTTCTGATGCTTCTACGTACTCTTTCCCTGATTTATGGCTTTTGCGTGACCCTGACTATTTCAGCTCAGGACTACCCGCAGAATTATTTCCGCAACCCGCTCGACATACCCGTCTCTCTCGCCGGCAATTTCGGTGAGATCCGGCCCAATCACTTTCATGCAGGCCTCGACCTGAAAACAGGACAGGAAGGTTTGAAAGTACATGCCGCGGCGGATGGCTATGTCTCCCGCATCAAAGTGTCCCCAACGGGCTATGGCAAGGTGGTCTATATCACTCACCCCAATGGTTATGTGACGGTATACGGTCACCTCAGTCGTTTCAGCGGAGCACTGACCAAATACGCGAGGGATGCACAATACAGCAATGAGAATTACGAGATCGAGCTTTTTCCCAAAGAGGGTGAGCTTCCTGTCAGCAAAGGAGATATCATCGCCCTGTCCGGCAATACCGGAAATTCAGGCGGACCCCATGTACATTTTGAGATCCGGGACGCCAAAACCGAATACCCCATCAATCCATTGCTGTTCGGACTGAATGTTCCGGATACAGTGAAACCTGTCATCCGCTCGCTCGTCATCTATCCGATCGGACCCGGAAGCCGCGTGAACAACAGTAACAAACCGCTTCATATTATCCCCGGCGGTGGCAAAAAACAAACGGAGCCTGCCCCCATTGTATTGAGCGGTAGCTGTGCATTTGGTATTCAGACAAACGACCGGGAGAACAAAAGCGGGGAAAACCAGGTCTATTCCATCGAGGTTCAGTGCGATGGAAAAACCATTTACAGGGCGGATATGAAAAGCATCGGTTTTTCAGAAAGCCGGTTTGTGAATGCCTATGCCGATTTTTCAGAAAAGAAAACAAGCGGACAAACCATTCAACGCTGCTTCCTGATCAAAAACAATCCGCTCGGCATATATAAAGATGTAGCCGACAGCGGACGTATCAGTCTGAAAAACGACGGAAGCAAACATACCTTTCGTTTTATTGTGAAAGATTTCCCCGGCAATTCACGTACTGCCGAGCTTGTTTGCACCGGCGGGCCAGCGGCTGAACAAACCCTCCCCATGCCTGCCTGTCATTCCTGCTTTCAGCCTTTCAGCTTCAGACAGCCCGATATCCTTCAGGTGGAGATTCCTGCCGGGGCGATGTATGAAGATTATGTATTCGTCTGCGTCCCTCAAAGCCCCAAATTGCATCCTGCTTATACAACCGAATTCAGGCTGATGAACGAAACAGTTCCTTTACAGGATAATATCACCCTGCGTCTGAAGACCACCGGACTTGATTCTGTTTCTGCTTTACAGGCTGTGGTGGTCAAGGAAGAAAAGAATGGAAGCCTCAGCTCATTTGGGGGAACCTGGAGCGCAGGCTGGATGACTGTACAAACAAAGGAGTTTGGCACCTATGGCATTGTGCTGGATAAAACACCTCCGGCACTGAGCCTCACCTATCCGGCTGCAGTCAAGAACGGCCGAGCCCGTCTCGTAAAAGGAAAGCAGATTCAGCTCAGCGTGAGCGATAATCTCAGCGGCCTGAAAAGCTACCGTGCTGCCATAGACGGCAAATGGGTGCTGATGGAATACGAACCCAAGCAAAAACGACTTTCCATCGACACGGATGATGCAGGCATCTTTTCAGGAGAACACGAGCTGGAAGTGGAAGCGATGGATGGGGTGAAGAATAAAAGTGTGATACGGTTTAATTTTTTGAAGGAATGAGAAGAAATAATATTCAATAATCAATGTTCAATAT
>DASYGQ010000053.1:0-6057 GCA_035999585.1 Bacteroidia bacterium
TGGTAGATCAACACGGCATTTCTGAAATGTCAAAACAGGTACTAATTCCCCAGATCATAGCGTGCTTTATCTTTAAAAAAGCGCTTCCCGAACTTCACATGCATGCCGATGTTAAAGCCAATGGAGTTGTAATTATAGTACACTTTAGCATAGGGAGTGGGCCGGTTCGGATCCAGGATTCGATTGCCATTGGCATCGTAAGAGTAGGTAATGATATTGGATGAATAAACCGCTTCTTTCTGACTGGTATTCATTGCCGGGAGTTGGTCAACCCCATTCATTATATCTTTGGTCGCCTTTGAATGAGCCGGTGCCCAGGTTTCAATGATTCCTGTTAGTTCTGCATAGACAGAAATATTTTTTGTGAGGTTATACAAAGCACCGACGGATTGCATAAAACCCCAGGAAGGTCTCCCACTGTAGAGCCAACTGGACTCGGTTTTGTCTGCCGCCAGCATCTGAACATAGTCAAATTCACAATGCAAGGCGATGCCCATAATAAGACCGGATCGTGTATACAAATGAATTCTTTTTTCGCCCAGCAGCAAACGTATGGCTGGAATTATCCGGAGCATCGTGCTTTGCGCGCCCCAGGTCTGCTGGTTAATTGAACCGGATGTACCATCATCCATTTTGGCTGACATGGTTGCTTTGATCACACAATTCAAACCAATTTCCGCCCCCAGATGTCTGGAGAACATAATTCCTCCATACAGACTGGCCGTTGGTCCTTTTCCCAAAGAAAATTGCTTTGTCGTTATCATTGTGCCGTTGGACTGTGTGATCCGATCTGTCCAGTAAAAGGTTCCCTGCCCCAATCCGGGAAACCCATAGCCGCCGGAAACACCATAATAAAGATGCTTTCCCGCTTTGTCAGGATACATTTCCTGAGCCGAAACCCGGACATAAACAAATGCACATGTAAGAAGGCAAAGCAGAATGGATTTCATTTTTTCTTTTCAAGCCAGTATTGCACTGAAATTGTAAGTCCAAGGGAACTGAAAGGGAAATAAGTTTTCGGTGCGTAGTTACCATTGCCAGGAGTCCGTGAGCTTGGATTGTAAGAAGAGGCGTATACCGTTTCCCCCCCGGTGGATTGCGGATTCACGTTGACACCGTTGAAAACACTGGAAATTCCATAAAGCTTGTATGGGGCCCAGCTGTGAAGCATGGCCGTAAGTTCTGCACCGATGGAGATTTTAGCTCCCACATCATACGTCACTCCGAGCGCTCCCATAAAACCCCAGCTCAGGTGGCCTTTGTAAGCATAAACATCATCGTGTGTTCCCGTAGAATCTACTGTGATTTCTTCTTCCCTGGCCTGCACAGGAATGCCAATGATTAAACCGGCTTTTGAAACCGTGTGCCACCTGTCTTCATTGAGTTGCAAACGAAGCGTTGGAATGATGCGAATCATGGATGCGGTGAATGTGAGCAATTCGCTTTGAAAACCGTAACCCGCATACACAGCATTGCCCTGATAGGTGCATTGTGAACGAATCAATGCATTCAGATCAAGCTCTGCACCTATGCATTTTGTAAACATATACCCTGCATAAAGACCGGATCCCGGTCCCATACCGAGACTCGAGTAGGATACCTGAGTGGTGGACTGACTGTTGGGCCTGGAACTAAAAGGGCCCGGGAAAAACTCACGCATGCCAAATCCGGTAAAGGCGTAGGACCCCTGAAGACCGCAGTAGAAAAACTTCTGCCCTGCATCAGCATTCAGATTTTGACCCTTTACCGTTGTTGCAAAAAGGAACAGAAGAATGCTGAGGAATGTTTCTAAAGTGCGTTTTATGAAATAAATCATCGCGGTAAAACTAGCAAAAAGCAACAGAATTCAAATATGAAACTCTGAAAACAAATTTCATTTATAATAGAATCGCAATTCACACATCCAAACCCGCAATCGATCCGCAAAAACCCGCAGAATACTAAATCCCGAAATTTGAAAAGAATATTTAAATATGTTTACGGCGTATAATTTAAAAGAAACTCACTTTATAATACACACATGAAAACAAACAGGTTACAAAAATTCAGGCAAGCAGCCATGTTCATTGGCGGACTTTTATTGGCAACTCACAGCTTTGCAACAGCCACGATTCACGTTGTTGCGGGTTCATCAAATAATCTGATTTGTCTGGGAGACAACCGGATTGTCATTGATATGAGTATGTATAATGGAACGGTAGCAGCATCTCTTAATAATGCAGCCGGCGCCTCCGGCGACCCCCAACCGACAAATATTACCGGTACCGGATTTAATATTACGTATAATGGTCCTGGCACGTATAATATCCTTTGCTTCTATTCGAATGGAGGGGGTGGTAGCTTTTCAATTGGACTTACCGTCATTGCACCTACGCTGACCGGCCCTACTCAACTCTGTGTAGGAAACCAACCTGTTTATACCTTCAATGCCGGAGGCGGCCCGGGAAAAGTCATTTGGAGTTTTCCCTCTTTTATAACCGATTACTCTACCAGTGCTTACACGCCTCAACAAGGATACGTCAACGCAGGCGGAACAGGCGTAATCACCGTAACGGTGAACAATGGCGTTTGCCCTGCTGGAAGTCCAAGCAGCTTGCTTACCCTCAATGTAAGTGCAGCAGCTACTCCACCGCCCGCACCTAGCGGCACACACATGGTACAGGAAACCAATCAGTGCTATTTCAATGCAGTTGCTTATGCCAGTGCCGGCGCAAATTCGTACGACTGGAGTCTGAATGGTTTCTCTTCTGTTCTTGAAACAGATCCTACACCACGCACGATCTATGAATTTATGCCAAGCACCGCCTACAGTGTTTCTATCCGTGCAACCAACGCCTGTGGCTTTGGACCCGTCAGAACAACCCGACTTGTCACGCTTAATCCTCCGGCCGGCTGCGTTTGGCGTGTGGGTGAAGGTGCTACAGGCATTCAGGACGAACAGGAAGTAAAGGAAACGGTCCTCTTCCCGAATCCAGCCCGAAATTCATTTGAAATCTCTTTTCCATCACAAGACTCGCCTGTACAGGTTCAGATGCTGAACATGGAAGGTTCGGTCATCCGTGATTTTATGACTACCGATAAAAAAGTGCTGCTCGAAACATCTGACATTCCTGCAGGACTCTATATCGTTCGCCTGAGCTCTGATAAACTGAATGCTATTAAAAAAATTCAGGTCATCAAATAAGCTGGCACAATCAACAACTAAAACGGCCGGGAAAGATCCCGGCCGTTTTAGTTGTTGTGTATGTTTTGTTCGCCTCTATTTTTTTACCGGATCATCTTCCCAGACAAGCGAGCTGATTTTCCAGCCTTCTTTTGTTTTCACAAATTGAAAAAGTTTGTTTCCATATTCATGAAATGATTTCCCTCTCAGCTTACCGCTTTTCTGATACCGGCTAAAACGCTGAGCAATACTTCCGATGATTTTCGTTTCCCCTTCCATTTCTTTTTCTTCAAAATCAGTTAATGTGCCATCGGATAAAATCTGCCTGCGTGGACTGATAAAACTTTGCAGGGTATACACTTCCTGCGTGTCGCCGGCCTTTTTAATGATTTGAGCTTCCGGGAGACAGAGTCTGCGGATTAGATCCCAGTCGGGCTGCTTGTTATTGGTATTTGTGAAAATGCTGAAAAACTCTTTTGTTAAAAAGTCCAGCGGGAACGTATCCAGGGATGCGGAATAAACATGAAGTCCTGTTCCATCTGCAGTAATGGCATTCGAGAATTTCAACCCTAATTTTTCAAGCAGCCGGATGGAGCTGGTATTTTCAGGGACAGTAGTGGCAAGTATCTGCGTATATGAAGTGTTTTTTGAAATCTCCAGTAAGAGGGCCTGACTTGCTTCATACGCATACCCTTGTTTATTGTGAGAGGGAAGGAAGGCAAAACCAATATCGGGGTGATCCAGGTATTCACGTTTGATGAAGGTGATGATGCCGAGCGGAGACTTCGTCTCCTTCAAACGAACCACCTTGTAATGAATCGCCGGATTGGACATCAGTTTTTGGACATAAGCCTGAGCCTCCTCCGGTGTGCGGACGTTGCGTTCACCGATAAACCGGATCCAGCCTTTTGTATTGACCAGTTCGGAAATGAAAGCTGCATCGGAAATGTCCAGGGGGTTCAACTGAAGTCTTTCGGTTTCGAGAGGGGTGTTCGAAAGCATTGTGTATCGGATGTGGTTTATCGTTTGGCTTGAAGCCATTTTTTGCGCCTGTAAATTTAAGGATTTATACCAGGCTTCCTGATTTCCGTTCAGCGGTCAAAAGCCAATGCATGATAAGGATCATGTAGAAAGCCCATTTTGTGGGTTAAATATACTTGACAAGGCCTGCCACTGATGGTAATTTTATACCGTAATTCTGATTGACAGAATGGAATAAACAAAAACCCCAAACCATGAAAAACTATAACAAAGCACTGCTGGCAGCGATAGCTGCTCTGGTGATCGGATCCATATCAATGCGGGCCGGAGAGCCCGCCACTTCCCACGACCCTATCGTTTCTAAAACAGAAACAAAGGCAACAACCAACGACTACTGCCGCTTGTCGGATGAGGAGCTTATCAGGAAAGCCAAGAAGCTTGACAGGACATGCCTGGAGCATGCGGAAAGGCCCAATACAGTGCTTAGCGCCAGTATTCAGACAATTATGCGTGGTGGGCCGGATGATGGTGGTATGCGGATTGTTCGATTCACACTTGATCCGGAATGCCATGTTCCTCCATGCCCGCTTTTCCCTTCGCAACTGATCTCAGAAGTTGATTTTGACCGCAGGGATCAGGTTGTCGACATCAAATGTTTCGTGAAAGACTGAATTCAATAGCCGAAAACAGAAAAGCTCCGGTGTTGCCGGGGCTTTTTTGTTTTCGAAAATCACCTTAGTTTGCAACAATGAATTTGGAGCATTTCAGGACTTCAGCGTTTTCGCCGGTGATCTTATAAATGTACAAGCCATTCTGGAAATCCTTCAGGTCAATGACAGAGGTTCTTCCCGTAATCGTATGACTCATCAGAATCCTTCCGCTGAGATCATAGATGCTGAAGATACGGGCCTTATCATTGCCGGAGCTCAGTGTTATCTGATTCTGTGCCGGGTTAGGATAAAGCATAAACTCCGGCTGAGTAAACAAAGGCTCCGAAATTCCGGTAGCGAAATCCAGGTTAACGTCATCCACGGTAATGACTGTCCCCACCGGAGGCGATTTTTTTCCGGAGGACGCAATGATATACTGGATCGAGTCGGGAATGCCGGCAAGCGTATATTTAATAGGTACGGTACGCAGGACATAAGTGCTTGTCAGGCTGACAACCGTATCAATGCCTTTGCCAAGAGTATCCCGTTTTCCGCTTACGGAGTTCCATTTCGAAAGCATGACAAAAACCCCTGTTGTATCACCCGCCACCAGATTGCCCTTGATATAATAGGTGGTTCCATCGGGCATATAGGTAAAAGGCAGGCCCTTGAATGTGGCTTTTTGTGTTGACACATTGATGGTAATGGTGCCATATATCAAAGCGCCCTGCACGACAGTGCCGATAAGAGGCGCAGCCTGCGTTTGTATTTGTGCGGCAAAAGAGCCGGTATGCGGACTGCTCGATTTTGTCACATACGAGCTCCCGCTTAATCCTGCAGCTGCCATGGCCTGATCGAGCGTGCCCCAGGGCGGAGGAACATTTCCGGTCCAGGTCTCAAACCCGGAATTGCTGAGTTGCTGTGCGTTTGCTGTCCATGCAAAGCAAAGGAAGGATAGGGTAAGTATTTTTCGGATCATTGTTTTCTGTTTTTGTTTTTTAAAGAGACACCAAAAATAATACAAAGAACCCATAAAAACGAATTGACGGAGCTTCAGGCAAGCAAGTGATAAAATCAGGAAGAGATATGCTGACCATTCATAATATTTTCTGTTGAAACAAACCGTGATTAACCCTGCAATCCGCTCTGGCACATGCACACACATGTTTTTCTGTAATTCACTATATTTGAACACACAAAGTATAGGAACATGAGCGAATTGAGCGATAAGTACCGCGACAGGAAAGACCGTGAAGCAATACG
>DASYGQ010000089.1:0-9084 GCA_035999585.1 Bacteroidia bacterium
TCATTTACAATGTAACTGTCAGCATCGATAAAGAAGTACACGACGAGTGGTTCCGCTGGATGAAAGAGGAACACATACCGGAAGTGATGAATACCGGATGCTTTGTTGAAAGCCGGATGTGCAAAGTACTGGCTGACGAAGACAAAGGCCTGACCTATGCCATGCAGTATTCCTGCAGAGATATGGAAACGCTTCAGGTCTATTACCGCGATCATGCCCCTGCTCTGCAAAAAAAATACAACGATCGGTTCAGGGACAAATACGCAGCCTTCCGCACTCTGCTGGAAGTAGTATAGACGCACGAATCGCTAAACTCACAGCTGCTCACAATCCAACATATCCACATTGATCCCCGTAAAAGCAAAAAAACACCTCGGCCAGCATTTTCTCAAAGACGAGAACATAGCAAAAAAAATTGTCGACAGCCTTACGCATGCCGGTTATGCCAAAGTATTGGAAGTGGGGCCTGGCATGGGCGTGCTGACCAAATACCTCCTGGCCGACACACGCATCGAGACATCGGTGATCGATATCGATACCGAATCCATTGCCTGGCTGAAGGTAAATTTTCCGGCACTTGAAGATCGCATCATTTCAGCCGATTTTCTGGAATATCCTTTTGAAAAAACGTTTTCGGAACCTTTTGCAATCATCGGCAATTTCCCCTATAACATCTCCACCCAGATTCTGTTCAAGGTACTTGATCACCGTAACAACATTCCGGAAGTTGTGGGTATGTTTCAAAAAGAAGTAGCCGAGCGTCTGGCCTCCAAGCCCGGCAATAAGACCTATGGTATCATCAGCGTACTGATACAGGCCTGGTATTCCATCGAATACCTGTTTACCGTAAGCGAACACGTATTTCAGCCGCCACCCAAAGTAAAATCGGCTGTGATCCGGCTGAAGAGGAATGCAAGTCAGGATCTGGGCTGCGACGAGGCCCTGTTCGTTCGTGTTGTTAAAACAGCCTTCAATCAGAGAAGGAAAACGCTGCGTAATTCGCTCCGCTCCATGATCCATGATGAAAGCATTCTGGGACACCCTTTCTTTGCCTTGCGGGCCGAAAGACTCAGTGTGAAAGATTTCGTGGAGCTGACTCTCCTATTGGGATAAAACTTACCTTTGCGCCGGTCAATTATTTTACATGGAATAGCCGGAAATCCATATGCAGTTTGAAATCACCAAGGATTATCTTGAAAGCCTAAAGGATGCCATAGCCGCCGGCAATGACGAATACATCGTCAGTCTCCTCAAAGACCTCCACCCTTCCGACATTGCCGAAATTTTCAACGAAATCGATCTCGAAGAAGCCAAATTCGTTTACCGCCACCTCGACGAGGAAGAAGCAGGTAAAGTGCTGGTGGAGATGGATGAAGATATACGTGAACGCTTCCTGGCTTCACTAACCTCCAAAGAAATTGCCGAACAGTTTATCGACAACATGGAGTCGGATGATGCAGCAGATGTCATTGCTGAACTCCCACATGATGTGCAGGGCGAAGTGCTTTCTCACATGGAAAACACCGAGCAGGCAAGCGATATCGTTGACCTCCTCAATTACGACGAGAACACAGCCGGCGGCCTTATGGCCAAAGAGCTTGTCAAGGTTAATGTGAAAGGCACCATGCTCGACTGCGTGAGAGAACTCCGCAGCCACGCCGACGACATCAAACATATTTATGCCATTTATGTGGTGGATGATGAAGACAAACTCATCGGCCTCATCAGTCTTAAAAAAGTGCTCACCACATCCATGCGCGCCAACATTGCCGATGTGTTTTCCAAGGAAATCATTTCGGTAAGTGCAGGCACCGATGCTGAAGAAGCAGCACGTGTCATGGAAAAGTACGACCTGGTCGTGCTTCCTGTTGTGGATATGATCGGGCGCCTGGTCGGCCGTATCACCATCGATGACGTGGTGGATGTCATCCGGAAAGAGGAAACAGAAGATGTTCAGAAAATGGGCGGTATGGAAGTGCTCGACGACCCCTACATGACCATTCCCTTCTGGCAGCTGATCAAGAAACGCGCCGGCTGGCTTGTTATCCTCTTTGTCGGGGAAAGTTTTACAGCCACCGCCATGAGCTTTTTCGAAGATCAGATTGCCAAAGCCGTGGTACTTGCCTTGTTTGTTCCTCTTATCATTTCCAGCGGAGGAAATACCGGCTCTCAGGCTTCCACACTTATTATCCGCGCCCTTGCCCTGGGCGAGGTGACTATCCGCGAATGGTGGACCATCGTAAAGAAAGAAATACTTGTGGGGCTCATGCTGGGTATCATTCTCGGACTCATTGGCTTTGTACGTATCGCACTCTGGTCGGCCGTGTTTCACGATATTTATGGCGCACACTGGATTATGGTGGCCTCCACTGTCAGCGTATCGCTGGTGGGTGTTGTTCTCTGGGGTAACCTCAGCGGCTCGGTATTACCCATCATCCTCAAACGTTTCGGTCTCGACCCGGCTGTTTCTTCAGCCCCCTTCGTGGCCACGCTGGTGGATGTAACCGGACTGGTCATTTACTTCACCGTGGCCACCCTGATGCTTCGCGGCATTCTTCTTTGATCATTTAAGTTCATTCATACCTAGACTATGAAAATCCAGACATTGAACCGGACTCTCAGACAGGCGCTTCCAGCAGGGATACTTGTTTTGCTTGCATCCTGCGGCGGAAACGGTGAAAAGAAAGCGGATATGAAAACAAAAATCAATTACCCTGTTTCTGAAAAAGGAACACAATCGGATGATTACCACGGCACACGTGTCAACGATCCTTACCGCTGGCTGGAAAACGATACTGCCGCCAATGTCAAAGCCTGGGTGGAAGCCCAGAACAAAACCACCTTCGGATATCTTGCAGGCATTCCTTTTCGCGATAAGATCAAAGAGCGGCTCACGGGCCTGATGAATTATCCGAAATACTATGCACCTGAAAAAGCAGGGGATTACTTCTTCTTTACCCGCAACGACGGGCTCCAGAACCAGGGTGTGATCATGATCCAGAAAGGCATGGACGGAGAACCCAAACTATTTCTCGACCCCAACAAAATGTCAGCCGATGGAACAGCAGCCGTTGCTCTCATCAGCTTTTCGCATGACAAGAAATATGTGGCCTACTCGGTGAACCAGTCGGGCAGCGACTGGCAGAACATTTATGTCATGGAAGTGGCCACACAAAAGAAATTATCCGATGAACTCACCTGGGTGAAATTCGGAGGAGCGGCATGGCAGGGCAATGGCTTTTATTACAGCCGCTACGACGAACCCAAAAAAGGAAAAGAGTTTTCCAATACCAATGAATACCAGCAGATCTATTTTCACAGGCTGGGAGAGCCTCAGTCGAAAGATGAGCTGATCTACAAATGCAAAGTGGCCAAACAGTATGTTGGCGCTCAGGTCACCCAGGATGAACGTTTCCTGATCCTATATTTGTCAGCAGGTACGCAGGGCACCGAAGTTTCGTTCCGGGATCTCAAAAAAGGTCAGAAAGATTTCACCCTTCTTTTTCCGGGGTTTGAGCATGATTATACGGTCATCGATAACGACGGCGACAGATTACTTGTTGAAACCAACGACGGCGCCGCCAACAAACGCATCCTTTCCGTGGACACCAAAAACCACAGCCGTGAAAACTGGAAAGACCTCATCCCCGAAAAACCCGAACTCATCGCTTCGAGCAGCACCGCCGGTGGTAAGCTGTTTGTCAATTACCTGCAGGATGTGAGCTCACATGTTTATCAATATACTTTAGGTGGGATCCTCGAACACGAGATCCAATTACCGGCATTGGGAAGCGCTGACGGGTTCAACGGTTACAGTGACGACAAATACGTCTTCTTCCTCTTCAGCTCATTCATGTACCCGCCCTCCATTTTCAAATATGACATCGCAACAGGAATCTCAGTGGTTTGGCACAAATCAGAAGTCAAATTCAATACCGGCGATTACGAAACCAAACAGGTTTTCTATCCCAGCAAGGATGGCACAAAAATTCCAATGTTCCTCGTTTTCAAGAAAGGTATCAAGCTCGATGGCACCAACCCCACCCTTTTGTATGGCTATGGCGGCTTCAGTGTTTCGCTTTCTCCTTTCTTCAGCGTGTCCAATATCGTGCTCCTCGAAAACGGCGGCATCTATGCTCTGGCGAATATCCGTGGCGGACTTGAATACGGGGAAAAATGGCATACCGGCGGAAATTTATTGAACAAACAAAATGTGTTTGATGATTTCATCGCTGCCGGCGAATACCTGATCAAAGAAAAATACACCAGCTCTGAAAAACTCGCCATTGAAGGCGGATCCAACGGCGGATTGCTGGTGGGTGCCTGCATGACACAAAGACCAGAGCTCTTCAAGGTAGCCTTTCCCGAGGTAGGTGTGCTTGACATGCTCCGCTTCCACAAATTTACCGTGGGTTGGGGCTGGGTGACCGAGTATGGATCCAGCGATGACAGTAAATTCTTTAAATATCTGTATGGTTATTCTCCCCTTCACAATGTGAAAGAAGTTGCCTACCCGGCCACACTGGTGATGACTGCCGATCATGACGACCGTGTCGTTCCTGCTCACTCGTTTAAATTCATTGCCACCCTGCAGGAGAAAAACAAAGGCGACAATCCCGTACTTATCCGCATTGCCACGAAGGCTGGTCATGGCGCAGGAAAACCAACCTCTAAAATCATTGAAGAGCAGGCCGACAAATGGTCGTTTATGTTTTTCAATATGAACGTCACACCCGTTTATCCCTGAAGTCTTATGAAAGCTAAGGTCCTCTTCATTGATTCAAACCATTCCATCCTGCATGAGACGCTGGAAAAGGCAGGTATTCAATGCGACCTGAACTATCACTGGACGGAAGCCGAGATCGCTTCGAACATCCATTTGTATGATGGCATTGTCATTCGCAGCCGTATCCGTCTGGGCAAGGAACTGATTGACAAAGGCACAAAGCTACGTTTCATTGCCAGGGCCGGGGCAGGAATGGAAAATATTGATGTGGCTTATGCAGAAAGTAAAGGAGTCCGCTGCCTGCATTCTCCGGAGGGTAACAAAGATGCCGTGGCCGAACATGCCATCGGTATGTTATTGTCGTTGTTCAATAATCTTTGCCGTGCCAATCTGGAAGTCAGGGAAAGCAAGTGGATACGCGAAGGCAACAGAGGCGTTGAGCTGATGGGCAAAACGGTTGGGATCATCGGCTATGGAAATACGGGAATGGCTTTTGCGGAAAGACTGAAAGGTTTTGATGTGCAGGTGCTCGCGGTTGACAAATATAAAAAAGGGTTTACAGACGAGTATGCGGCGGAGAGCTCACTCGAAGAAGTATTTGCCAAAGCCGATGTGCTTAGTCTTCACCTGCCTCTGACAGCAGAAACACAGTACTATGCCAATGCTGCCTTCTTTGGAAAATTTCAGAAATCCATTTACCTCCTCAATACCTCGCGCGGAAAAGTGCTGAACACGGCAGACCTGGCGGAATGTCTTCAGAACGGAAAAATTAAAGGCGCCTGCCTGGATGTGCTCGAGTATGAAACCCTCTCATTCGAAAAGCTTGACAAGGAAAAGCTGCCCGATGCATTCCGTTACCTGAGCCAATCGCCCAATGTTATGCTCTCCCCACATATTGCCGGATGGACTCAGGAAAGCAACGTAAAGATTGCACGGGTGCTTGCTGAGAAGATTGTGAAGTTGGTAGCATAACCAGGAGGCAGCGGTTTCAATAAAAACAACAAGAAATTTAAGGAAGGGATTGTTTAAGAATTCTTCACCACCAGCTGAACCGTATACCGGCTCTTCACCTCCAGCAAAATCTTTTTTCCGATGCAGACCCGGTCGATCGTGGCCTGATCGTAATAGCGGATGGTGATAAGCTCCAGCCCGTCGTTATACAATACCCGGTAATCTTCCTGAAGCGCCTGTATCAATGCCGGTATTTTGCGGGTGTCGTTATCCACGCAAAGCGAAAAGCTGATGGCCGAATTCTGCATCGTATTGATGCGCACGCCATGTTCAGAGAATATTCTGAAAATGGTACTCATGCTCTCTTCGACGATGAAGGAAAAATCCTTCGGGGACAGTGAGATAAGCAATTGGTTAACCTTGAAAATGAAACAAGGAACCGGGAGTGAGGATTGCGCCTGACCGATGACCGTGCCTTCGCTTTCAGGCTTCAGGAAAGAACGCACATACAAGGGTATTTCCTTATTCTGTAAAGGCTTGATGGTTTTCGGGTGGATGACCGTTGCTCCGTAGTAAGCCAGCTCAATGGCATCCTGATAAGAAAGCCGGTCAATGAGTTTGGTTTCATCAAACCATTTGGGATCTGCGTTCAGCACACCGGGCACATCCTTCCAGATCGTCACACTTTCGGCATTGGTGCAATAGGCCATGATGGCAGCGGTATAATCCGATCCTTCACGCCCCAATGTCGTATTGAAATTCTCGGAAGTAACGCCGAGGAATCCCTGAAGCAAGACAATACGTGCTTTCTTTTTCTGAAAGAAAGGAAGCAATTGCTCCTGAATATTTTTCTCAGTGAGGGCCCAATCCACTTTTCCTTCCCGGAAGGTATTGTCGGTACAGATGAAGTCCCGCACGTCCCACCACTGAGTGAGGATCTGCTGTTCGTTCAGGAAAGCAGCAATGATTTTGGTCGCAATGATTTCGCCCATGGAAACGATCTGATCATATTCCTGATCATATCCGTATTCCGGTTCTCCTTCAATGGCCCATTCAAGTTCCACAAAGGTATTGTGCAAGTCGTCGTATACAGGATGAGAAGTCTCCGGGAACAAATCATTCAGAATGCTGAAATGCTGTTTTTTGATTTCAGCAAGAATGGTTGCCGGGTCTTCTTTGCGGAAGAAAAAGGCATCCGTCAGTTTTTCCAGTGCGTTGGTGGTCTTGCCCATGGCTGAAACAACCACAATGAGTTCATCGTTTGCAAACAGACGAAGGATGCTGGCGATGTTTCTCACTCCCTCTGCATCTTTGACAGATGCACCACCGAACTTGAATACTTTCATGGATATGTATTAACCCTTGCGGGACAAAAAGGCAATCTTATCAAATGGCATTGATCTGCTCTTCCGTGAGGCGGCAGCTGAGCCATTCTTTCATAAACTGGGTATCGTATTTCTCATAGAAACGGATGGCCGGCTCATTCCAGTCGAGCACCTGCCACTCCAGTCTCCTCGCCTTCATGCGTTTGGCCGCTTTCACCACTTCATCAAACAATTGCTTGCCGATGTTGAAGCGACGGTATTTCTGTGTGACGATGAGATCTTCAAGGAAGACGCACTTGCCTTTCCAGGTGCTGTACTTGATATAATAGAGTGCCATTCCAACAATGATCCCTTCGGCTTCCGCGACAAAAAATTTAAAGATCGGTTTATCACCGAATCCATCGTCTTCCATGTCGGCCAGTGTGACGACCACATCGTTCGGAGCTTTTTCGTATTCAGCCAGTTCGCGAATCAGTCCGAGGACTGCCGGCAGATCTTCTTTATACCCTTTGCGGATCTTTATTTCCATGCGCGCAAAGATAAAATCTTTTGTATTACGGAGGAAAAAGGTCATTATATGGGTTAGATCTATAGTGATATGGGCGTGCCCCCGGATAGGCTGTGAAAACATCCTATCCGGGGTCGGGCTTTCCCTCTTACATAAAACAACAGAAGGTAGAGGGCCCGGCGGCACTCGCTCTTTGCTATTTCCATTTGTTGAGTGGGCCTAATTAAAATGCTTAATATTCTTTTTATGAATTCGAGAGCAAAGGAGCTCAGACAAAATTGCCTCAATTCCTCACGCAAAATAAACGGGAACTACCTACGGATCAGGCATTAAGAACAGCCTGATTTGGTTCATAAAAAACCCGCCTGATTTCTAAAATATTGCGATCTTTGGGGCTTAATCAAAGACCCAACGCAAGGATGAGCAAGGTAAAAACACTCGGACAGTTTATTATTGAGAAGCAAAGTGATTTCCCTTATGCCAAAGGTGAATTTTCCCGCCTTTTACGCGATATCGGCATTGCCGCCAAGATTGTAAACAGGGAGGTGAATAAAGCCGGACTGGCAGATATTTTGGGCGACGCGGGCGAAACAAACGTGCAGGGTGAACAGGTGAAGAAACTGGATGTATTTGCCAACGAACAGTTTATCGCCGCCCTTACTGTGGGTGGCGAGGTTTGTGCCATTGTTTCAGAAGAAAACGAAGAGATCATTACTGTAGATAATCCTCAAAGCAAAAACGCCAAATATGTGGTTGCCTTCGATCCGCTTGACGGCTCCTCCAATATTGACGCCAACGTATCAGTAGGAACCATTTTTTCAGTCTACCGCCGCACTTCACTGAGCGGCCCCGGCACACAGGAAGACTTTCTGCAGCGCGGAACTGAGCAGGTAGCTGCCGGCTATGTGATTTACGGATCATCCACGATGCTTGTTTACACAACCGGCAAAGGCGTGAACGGATTCACCCTTGACCCATCCATCGGTGAATTCTGCCTCTCTCATCCCAATATCAAGATCGCACGCAGCGGCAAGACCTACTCCATCAACGAAGGTTATTATGTTCATTTCCCTGATGGTGTCAAGAAATTCATCAAATGGTGTCAGGAGGAAGACAAGCCAAGCAACCGCCCCTACTCTTCCCGTTACATTGGCTCCGCAGTAGCCGATATCCATCGTAACTTGTTATACGGAGGTATTTTCATTTACCCCACCACCGCCCAGGCTCCCAAAGGAAAACTTCGCCTTCTGTACGAATGCAACCCGCTTGCCTTCATCGTGGAGCAAGCCGGTGGCAAGGCCAGCGACGGCACCAAACGTGTGATGGAACTCGATATGAAGTCGCTGCACCAGCGCACTCCCATCTTCATCGGTTCGGCTGATATGGTGGAAATGGCCGAAGATTATATGCGAAAATATTCAGCCGTAGAAGTGAAGAACTAAGTATCGTTCTTCTTTCACAGAACTAAGAAATCCAGCTTCGTTCATCCGGATCTTCCAGATCTTCGGGTATTCTCAATCCATCTGTTGTGAAATCGCTTTCACAATAGCTTCGTTTTGTTTCATTTACACCTG
>DASYGQ010000121.1:0-26846 GCA_035999585.1 Bacteroidia bacterium
GCTCCGACCACGACAACCACCTATACGTTAACAGAAACAACAACAGCCACAGGCTGCTCAAAAAGCAACACGGTTACGATAACCGTTAAACCATCACCCGCAGCCAATACAGGACCGGCACAAACAATATGTCCCGGAGGCTCTGTGAAGCTCGGTGCAACTGCAGTTGCCGGAGATACATATACCTGGTCGCCTGCGACAGGACTCAACAGAACAGATTCATCCTGGGTGACAGCCAGTCCCGCATCGACTACGACTTATACACTGACTCAATCCAACTGGGGATCGGCATGCAGCAGAACCAATACCGTGACTGTTACCGTAAACCCAACGCCTTCGGCGAATACAGGGCCTGCCCAAACTATTTGCAGCGGATCCGGTGTAACAATCGGTGCTGCTCCGGTTGCCGGAAACACCTATTCATGGTCGCCTGCGACAGGGCTTAGCTCAAGCACCGTTTCGAACCCGACAGCCAGTCCGACCGCAACAACCACTTATACACTCACCGAATCGGCAGGAGCATCCTGCCAGAAATCAAATACAGTGATGATCACTGTTAAACCGGCACCTGTTGCCGATGCGGGACCTTCACAAACGATCTGCGAAGGCTCCAAAGCAACCATTGGAACAGCTGCAATAGCCGGCAACACTTACAGCTGGTCACCCGCTACCGGATTGAGCTCTGCCACTTCAGCGCAGACAAGCGCCAGCCCTGTATCAAGCACCACCTATACACTCACAGTGACCGGCTCTAACGGTTGCAGCAAGACAGATACTGTACGTATCACGGTAAACCCCGCGCCTGTTGCAAATACCGGCAGCAATAAAACAATCTGCGCAGGAGACAGCGTAAAGCTTGGAGGCACTGCAGCAGCCGGTAATACCTATTCCTGGTCACCTTCTGCCGGACTAGGTTCTGCAAGCTCATCCAGCCCGATGGCTAGTCCTTCGGCAACAACAACCTATACCCTGACCGAAACAGCTGCCGGCACCGGATGCACCAAAACTAATACGGTGACAATAACAGTTGCCCCAAAACCCAATGCAATGGTAGGTACAGCGCCAACTATTTGCAAAGGCACCGGAGTCATGATCGGCGCTGCACCTGTCAGCGGAGATACGTATACCTGGACACCGGCAAACGGATTGAGCTCAACAACTGTTTCCAATCCTACGGCTAATCCTGCCGCAACGACCACCTACACGCTTACCGAAACAAATTCCGGCGGCTGTTCGAAAACAAACACAGTGACCGTGACGGTGAACAACAATCCGCTGCCATTGGCTTATACCGGTCCGGATCAGACTATCAACAAGGGATCCGGTGTTAACATCGGCGGCCCCGCTGTGACCGGTGATACATACAGCTGGACACCGGCTACCGGCCTGAGCTCCGTAAATGTTTCAAATCCGAATGCTCACCCCGATGCAACGACAACCTATACGCTGACAGAAACCAACAACTCCGGATGCTCAGCTTCCAATACTGTTGTGGTTACTGTCATCGAAGAAGAATTTTATACAGGCTTCTCTCCGAACGGTGATGGCAAAAACGATGGATGGAACATTCCGATGCTCAACTCTTATCCGTCCAACAGCGTGCTTATCATCAACCGCTGGGGATCGGAAGTATGGAAAGGGGATAATTATGACAGCAAAACCGTCATCTGGACAGGCCAGAACATGAAAGGGCAGGATCTTCCCGACGGTACTTACTATTATATAATCAGTTATAACAATCAGGAAAAACGCGGCTGGGTTGTTCTCAAACGCTAAGCAATCAACAAACCAAACCATGAAAAAACATATACTAGCCGCATTCGGCGCCCTTTTATCACTCGGAGCCATGGCTCAGCAGGATGCAGGGTTTTCACAATACTTTTTCAACCCTTTGTATGTCAACCCGGCTTATGCCGGATCGAGGGAAGCCATTTCCGGAACGCTTGTGTACAGGAATCAATGGACGGCCATGGATGGCGCACCGGTGAGCCAGTCGTTCAACATTCACGGTCCGGTACCTAACAGTAAGGTTGGACTTGGTTTGCAGATTTATAACGACGCAGCAGGTCCCGTAAAAAACACTGGCGTTTCAGGTACTTATGCCTATCACATTCCCATTGGCAAGTTCAAACTGTCGCTAGGGGTACAAGGATCACTGAACGACCTGAGAATCCTTGGCGATAAAATAACGATAGATGACAAGAGTGATCAGGCCTTTACAAACAACACTACTTCGTATCTCGTTCCCGATGCCGGTGCAGGAATTTATTTGTACAGAAGCCGTTTTTACGCCGGATTATCGGCCACCCATTTGCTTCAGCCACACTTTGGCAATCCCGATGCAAGCGTAAACAACACCGCACGTTTCTACCGCAACTATTACCTGACTTCGGGAGTGGTATTTAAACTCAGCGACATGCTTGATCTGCGACCATCCATACTTTTGAAGTCGATTGAAACAGCGCCGATGGCGGCAGATTTGAATGCAGCACTTATTTTCAATGAGAAGTTTTTTGTGGGTCTGGGTTACAGAACCAGTAAAAGAATCAACATGGACGGCACCGACAATATGCTTGTGGCCATGCTGGAATATGAATGCAATCACCGCTTCAGGATCGGTTATTCGTATGATTATTACCTGAACCGAACCGGAACATATAACAGCGCTGGAACCCATGAGATTATGCTTGGATGGGATTTCGAAGTCTCGAAGACAAAAATGATGAATCCGCGTTATTTCTAACAAGTTTAAAAACAGAATCAATTGAAACACCTATATATCATGCTTGCCAGCCTGCTCATTACAGCGGCTGCAAGCGCAGATTCCCCGAAAGCCGATAAGCTTTTTGCGCGATACGATTACTACAGGGCTTCCGAACTTTATAAAAAAGAAGCGGCCAGGCACCCGAGTCAGGAAATTAATTATAAGCTGGGGCTTTGCTATCAGAAGATGAACCGTTACAAAGAAGCTGAAGAAAGCTATAGCAAAGTAGCAGCAGCCGGACCTTATTCCGACCCGGCCTTTTATCTGAACTACGGACTCGTTCTTAAAAACAACGAGAAGTGCGACGCAGCCAAATCCGCCTTTCGCAAATACGACAGTCTGATGCCTGCCGATGTGAGAGGAAAAGCATACCTGAATTCCTGCGACATCATTGCCGAAGATCACCGCTGGGATCTACCGATCGGAATGGCCAATGTAAAAGCGCTCAATACCAAATATTCAGATTTCGGTGCATTGCGCTACAAGGATGGCATCGTATTTACATCCTCCCGCCGCTCCCCTACTTTGCTCGATCAGCAAATCGATGGTTGGACAGGCGGATATTATACCGACATATACTATGCAAAAAAAGGCCAGAAAAATACCGACTTCGGAATGGCCACCCGTCTGGAAGAAAACATGGTGGATCTGCCTTTTCACGACGGTCCTGCCACCTTCTCCAAAAACTTTGACACGATTTACATTTCCAGAGCCACATACGATTTACCGAGGAAATTAAAAAAGGATCCCGGTGTGGACCGGATCAAAATCTATTATGCCAAGATGGGGGAATACAAATGGAATGGCATGACCCCGGCGAACGACATCAACAGCAATTTCTATTCTGTTGCCGATCCCGCACTCAGTGCGGATGGAAAACGAATGTATTTTGCATCCGACATGCCAAACAGCTTTGGAGGTTCTGATATCTATTATTGCAATCGTCAGGGCTCCGGATGGAGCCAGCCTGTTCATCTGGGGCCGGAAGTAAACACACCCGGCCGTGAGGTGTTTCCTGCCTGTGATTCACTCGGTAATCTTTATTTCTCATCCGATGGTTATGGAGGCTTCGGCGGGCTTGATATTTGCGTGGCCCTCAATAAAAACGGCGGCTTTGAAACAGCAAGACCAATGAAAGCTCCTTTCAACTCAGCAACCGACGATTTTGGAATCAGCTTTATCAAAACCGGAAAAGCCGGTTACATCTCCTCAAACCGTGCTGGTGGTGCCGGTGATGATGACATCTACTATTTCGATCTGGACCAGGACAGCGTAGATAAAACGGTGGTGACAAGTATATACACCATTGGATACCGGCCGGCGGAGGCAATGGCCAAAATTCATGTTTCTATCCTCGAATCAAAAACTCAGAAGATGATCGACAAGGGTGAGTTCGATTACAGGAATCCTGTTACCAGGCAAACTGAAAAATTAAGATTCGACAGCGGTAAGGTGGAGTTTAAAGTTCCAGGAAGCACCAAGCTTGTGATGGACATTGCTCCCAATGGCTACGATCCGATCAAAGACTCAATCAATATTGCACATATCAAACGCGACACAACAATCAATCTGGTTTATTCCTTCGGGAAACCCGGAAAAGCCGGAACACTCGCTACCAAGGACACCATGCCCATGAGCATGAACTTTGATATGAAGAGTATCTTCTTTGATTTCGACAAGGCAAATATCAGGCCCAATGAAACAAGTGCTCTTGACAGCGTAGCCCGTTATATGAAAAAATATCCGAAGTTTCATGTAGAAGTGGATGCACATACCGATAGCCGGGGGACAGCAGAATATAACAAACGGCTTTCCGACCGTCGCGCAGCGTCTGCGATTCATTATCTCACTTCAAAAGGAATCGAACGCCGCAGGATGAAACCAATCGGTTATGGTTTCAGCAAACCCTTCAACCGTTGCGTGCCAGGTGTGGAATGCAGCGAGGAAGAACATCAGGAAAACCGCAGGGTTGTATTTAAATTCAACGATACAAAAACTAAATAGTCCTTCACAGAAGAGCCGGTTTTGAGGCCGGCTCTTTTCTCATAAAATTAAAATTCAAAAAAACATAAAAAATGATTTTGTCGTCTTCAACATTAGGTGGTATAGCAGGGATTATCGGGCTTATTTTCTTCGTAGCCGTTTTATCCTTTTACAAAGAAATAAAAAGCCATATGAGTCCTGTAACTAAAAAGAAAAAACGGAAAGCTAAATCAACCGAAACACCTTTAAGTCTTACGGATTTGAATCTTTTTCCCGGCGAGACATCGGGTGGTCTGAAACGTGAACCCGGCCGTTATGGAAAAGACCTGCGCCACGTTTCTGAGAAAGAGAAACAGGAGATTTCTTTGGTTGATTGAATTATCCGTGTATGCTTTCTTTCTTACCGTAGTTGGCAATGATGCCTGCTTCAAATGAAAGCCATTCCTTCCACCGGGCTTCCACATCAACAGTTCCTGCATATTGACGTGCAAATCCGAGAAACAAGGTATAATGACCGGCTTCGCTGATCATGAGATCACGGTAAAAAGTGGCGAGTTCTTTAGCCCGGATATTTTCAGAAAGCACCCGAAAGCGCTCACAACTGCGTGCTTCGATCAGAGCTGAGAACAAAAGCCGGTCGATCAGGGCTATGAGTCTTCCATGGCCTTTCTTCATGAATTTATACAATTCATTCACATAATCATCCTTTCTCTCCTTTCCCAAAACACCTCCACGGCTTAGAATTATTTCATGCACCTGCCGAAAATGTTCCAGCTCTTCTCTTGCCACCTCCAGCAGGCCAGTCACCATTTCTGAATTTTCAGGGTAGCTGACTATGATGGAAATGGCATTGGAGGCTGCCTTTTGTTCACACCAGGCATGATCCGTGAGAATTTCATCAATATTGCTTTCCACGAGTGTGACCCAGCGCGGGTCGGTCGCCAATTTCAAACCAAGCATTGTCATTTATGCGTTTTTTATCCGGGAAGGCAAAATTAATAAAATACAGGAACGGAGCATGTCCCGTCTTACAGAACTATACCCTGTCCGCTGGTCTTCCAGGATGCTTCTTCAATGCAATTTCAGCACCGGGAGGTGATGGGCATATTGAAAAAACCAGACATCAAAAGCGCCTGCAATAACCAGAAGCACCTGCAAAATCCATAAAACATAGCAGATCTGCATCATGGCATTCATGGAATACCTGTGTGTAAAAACAAAGACAAGGGCTTCTGCAACCATAGCCAACAGCAGGGGCACAATTGTAAACACCAGATAAATGAACGGAAACATAAGTACCGCCCTCCACTGAATGTGTATGTTGAGAATGTGTGCAATACTGCCTATCGGGAAAACTCGGGGAATGATTATTCCCGTGGTGATGACAGTCAGAAGAAGGTTCCACCGGTATATGGTGCTGGCTTTTTCCCAGGATTTCAGGTCGAGCGTATTCATAGGAATGGTTTTAAGTATAAAATAAAACTCTTTTCCTTTGGGCAGCCAAGAAGGGTATGAATTGCTGCCTTTCAGATCCTACAGAAAGGATCTCCCGCATAATGGTATTAAACTCTACATGCAATGTAGTACAAAAAAACGGTTTTTGCAAGTCTGTTTTTCAACAGCAAGGATTTGATAACCTGTTTCAGATGGTGTTTTCAACGGATAAGATTGAAGCCTCCGACAAGGTGCTGGATTTTTCCGCTGATATCCTGATAAGAAATGCGGTAAGCATAGGAATCCTGAGGTGAAGGAACGCCTCCGTTATTGATTGTTCCGTTCCAGGGCTTATCCGGATCGTTTGTATAGTATACCTGCAATCCCCAGCGGTTGAAGACATACATCTCAAAGTTAGCTGGTGTGAGGTGGAAACCAACTGGCCCGAAGAGGTCATTCAGTCCGTCACCATTGGGAGTAAAGGCATTGGGAATGTAAATACTCACAACATCGTGAATAATGATATTCAATCGGATCGAATCTTTGCATCCGTCGGGATTGGTAACAATCAATACCACGGGATACTGACCGGGATTTCCGTAAGTGTGAGAGGGGTTCATGGAAAGTGAAGTGCTGTCATCGCCGAAATTCCAGTGCCAGTTATTTGCGTTTAAGGAATTGTCAGTAAACTGAACAGAAGGTGTTAAGATGTCTGTCTCATTAGGGTTGGCACTAAACGAAGGCGTGGGTTTGGCAATAACCCGGATCATGCATGAATCTTTAACACTTGAACTGCAATACCCGTCGGCTGATGTAACTACCAATCCCACATCATAACATCCCGGATTGGTATACGTATGCGTTGGAGTGGCCAGGGTGGATGAAGTGCTGTCGCCAAAGCTCCAGGAATAAGAAACGGCTTTATTAACGGAAGTATCGGACAGAAACAGAATGGAGGCAGGACTGCAACCCAGCGTTGTATCAGCAGAAAAAACTGCAATCGGATATGGAGTGACCTGAATCCTGGCAGTATCGGTCACGCGGCAACCATTCGAATCGGTCACCGAAAACGTATAATAACCTGTATTCATCGGTGTGACGGTTGTGCTTGTCTGCCCCGTTGAACCGTTGCTCCATGAATAAGTGTAAGCTCCTTCACCTCCACTTGCCATACCGGTGAGTGTTGCAGACTTTCCTTTGCAAAGAGTATCTGCTCTGGGGCTCAAAGTGAGCGTCATGGGAGGACTTGGCACCACCGTGAATGTATGTATGACGTTGCAATTGTTGGCATCGGTGAGTGAAACGGTGTAAGTCCCCGGATTTACATTCGATGCCAGTCCGTTATTGCTCACGTTGGGTGTCCAGCTGTAAGCAAAGGGAGGCTCTCCCCCGCCCGGCGTAACCTGTAAAGACGAATTATTTTTATTGCAATGTACTATCACAGTATCGCTTGAAAGGAAAATAGGTTCCAATGAAAACTGCAAAGCTGAATTTGCGGAAGATACATTACCGCATACATCGGTCGGAGGGTTCGCGAGTAATACTGTATATGTACCGGAAAGTGTAAGCGGCGGAGAAGTGATCAGGGTAAAGCGCCGGCCATAAGGCAGGCCGATAGCACAGGAAGGAGAATATACTGATGTGATGGTATAGGGCCCTCCGGGACCGGAAATAGTAAAATTGCCGGGTGAAACCGTTGAACAGACGATGTTCTTGTTGAATGTAAGAAGCACTGAATCTCCTGTGCAATGCAGCATGGTTACCGACTGCAGACGAGGATGCGTGGTATCAAATATTTCAGCGGTGCTTTGCCCCAGATCAAGGATATAACCGTATTGATTGGCAGAATAATGACTTACGTTAAGCACATACACCTGGCCGGCAAGAACAGGAATAACCGGTTCATTCTGCGGGCCGCATGTACCTGTTGTCTGTCCATTTGCACCTGTCACACCACCACACCCTTTATTATTGGCAAAGTTGCAGCTGACCTTAACTGTGGTATCGTTGAAGATATCCTTGCAGGAATTATTGGTGAGGTTGAACAATGCCCAGTCATAATCATCGGTACCGTTACTGGGTATGATGGAAAAATTAAGTATGCCGCTTTTCTGAACGGTGAAGGTATACCAGACGTCATTTTTTTCTCCGGCCCCCAGACAGGAAATCAGTTTATTGATTTCGTTGGCATCACATCCGCTGCCCAGATAGGAATTGGTTTGTGTATAGGTGCTTTGACACACCGGTATTGCATCAATACAGTCCTGGTTATTGGGTACACACTGTGCACGAAGTAAGCCTGCCGGAACAAAGCAGATGAAAATGAAGAAGAAACGGAAGAGGCTGAAGAGATCAGGGGACTGACTGAAACGAATGAAGAAGGTGATTCTCCTTTTGTTGTTCATTGAATGCAGCCTCCGGGCTTGCGGCTGTTGTATCAAAATTACCGGTACCCGGTTCCGGTCAATGAATGCTTAGGGGAGTGGCATTCAGAACAAGGACTGAAAATCAATCCAATCAGAACAAATATACATTTTTTTACCTGATATTCACATTCGGGTTGGGAGCTGTCCTCACAAGCATTTTACCCTCGTTTTTACCGGCAAACAAACCCAGGAAAGCTTCCGGTAAGTGATCAAAACCGGCCACTTCGGTTTCTTTGTATTTCAGCCTGCCCTCTTTGAGCCAGGATGCCAGGTCTTTCATTCCTTCTGCAAAACGGTCTTTGTAATTACCGATGATAAAGCCCTGCATCAAAACGCTTCGTGTAAGAATATGAGAAAAAAGCCGGGGGCCGGTAGATTCTCTTGTCTCGTTGTATCCTGCAATTTGGCCGCAAAGAACTATTCTCCCGTTGAAATTGATACGACGGATAACAGCATCGGTTATTTCCCCTCCTACATTATCGAAATAAATATCCACCCCATCCGGGCAGGCTTTTTTCAGGGCATCTCCAAGATTTTGTTCATTCTTATAATCGATGGTTTCATCAAAACCGAATTCCTCTTTCAGCATCCTGCATTTTTGAACAGAGCCGGCAATACCCACCACCCGGCAGCCTTTCAGTTTACCGATCTGGCCAACAACCAGCCCCACCGCTCCGGCTGCTCCTGAAACAACCAGAGTGTTACCTGTTTTGGGCTTTCCGATGTCCATCAATCCGAAATAAGCTGTCAGCCCCGGCATGCCTAAAATACCGAGGTAGTATCCGGCGGGTGCGACGCCTGTATCTATTGATCTGAGCTTCCCGGCAGGTTGTATGCATCCGGTTGCCCAGGGAAGAAAACCAAGTACCGCATCACCCGGTTTGAACAAAGGGCTTTTACTTTCAAGGACTTCTGCTGTGGCAGCGCTTTCAATAGCAGCTCCCACTTCGAAAGGCGGAATATAGGACTTGGCATCGTTCATCCTTCCCCTCAGGTAGGGATCTACGGAGATGAGAAAAGGCTTTAGCAAGACCTCTCCTTCCTTGAGTGCAGGCAATGTCTTCTCCTGAAAGCGAAAAACATCTTTGCCGGGTATTCCTTCCGGACGCCGGGCCAGAATAATCTCTGTCGTTTTCATAAGCCAGACTTATTTTCGTTGCGGAAATCGATTTCATTCATGAGCCTCACAGAGTCAGAGGCGCTTAGCTCTTGTTGGCGGAGTGATCCGTCTTTCCGGCTGTCGAGGAAGCGATCTGTGGCCAGGTCACTTTCCGTCTTGATCTTCCAGCCCTCTTTTGTCTTTCTGAAAATAAGATAGGCCGGATAGGTCACTGCAGTATTTTTGAGTTTCACTTTTTTCCCAAAGCTGCATCTGCACTCATTTTCGCTGATCCGCTCCACATGCACAGGCCCGGAGGTATGCTGTTCGAATGCCGGGTATTTCCTGAATAGGGCCGTCTTTAAGGCAATGCATTTTTTCCGTTCGGCGCCGACTCCATAGAAGAGAATGCTGTCGTCATACTGCATCTCGAGAGAGGCGGAATCTTTTTCATTGTGTGCTTTGTTCCACTCATCAATAAGCGCAGCAAATTGAAGGCTGTCTGATTTCACCGACGGCAATGTGTCAACCGGATGATTTTCACAGGAAATGAGAACGGCCGTAAGAGTGAGGCACAAAAAACCGTTGTAAAAATGTTTCAGCATATCCAAATATACTCTTAATTATTTCAAGCGTAAAACGGATTTGCAAAAGAGAATACCTTCCTGAAACAAATGAGCTGTCGGATTAAAGCCTAAATTGCAGAAGATATAAAAATGGAACCTTTCACAAAAAAAGAGCAATTGCAATGGAAGCAGGATCTGCGGGATGCCTGCATTGCTATTTTACAGAAACGGGTGGATACTTCCGCCCTGGCCATGCAACAGGCACAGGAATCGGCCAACAGTGATGACAAAAGTTCGGCGGGTGATAAGTATGAGACCGGCCGTGCCATGGGACAAAGAGATCATGCGATGCATGCCGCCCAGATGCAACAGGCCAGGCAGGAGCTCGCACTCATCAAAAGCATTCCTTTCGATCAGCTCCATACCCAGGCCGGCATGGGAAGCGTGGTTGTTTGCCGGGATTATATATTTTTCATTTCTCTGGGCCTTGGCTTTATTGAAAACAAAGGTCGTAAGGTGGCTCTTCTTTCGGCACAGGCCCCGCTGGCAGCAGCCCTCAAAATGAAGAAAAAAGGCGATTCCTTTCTCCTCAACGGAAGAACCGTTGAAATGCTGGATGTTTTCTGATTTTGATGCTCTTAACCCTCCCCCAGGAAGCTTCCGTCCACAATCAGCAGAAGTGCCCCTTTCTCAGTAATGCTCCTGTGGGAACTGAGGTTGTCTGATACCTGATAACTCATGTGGGGACTCAGTTCAAACATCCTTCCATCGGAAAGTTCGCTTCGCAGAAATCCTTCCAGACAATATACAATATGCCCTTTTTCGCACCAGTGATCCGCCTTGTAGTTTTCTGAATAGCGCACCTGACGTATCCGGAGTTTACCCAATTGAATGGTTTTCCACCAGGCGGTACCGCTTTCTCCCGGATGCATTGTTTCCGGTACGGATGACCAGTCGGTGGTCTGAAAAGGAATGGGGTCGTTTTTCATGATTTTTTCTTTAAACAAAAGGGGTTGCTAAGATATGCCATTATCTAACTGATAATTCGGTAGTTATACTGTTTTCCAAGCCTTTTCTCCAGTATTTCACAAAAATATTTCGACCTCAACCTTTGTTTTATGTTACAAATACTGTAGTTTACTGAAGAACGAATGTTATAAATTCAGACATCATGGAAAAGGCAATTCACAACACAAACAAGGGAATGTTCATCTTCAGACTGGATGAACTGCATGTATGCACATTGGTAGAAACAGCACCTGACTGCTGGGAGATGATTTGCTGCTCAGGAAAGAAACGCATCGGATCTTATTCGAAAGCACGCAAACTCACGGATGATTTTGTCAGCATGCTGAATGTTTGTTTCACCCGTTTGCCTGAAATGAAGAAATCAGAACAAATGCTGACACAGCGTTTTGAAGAATTTCTCGAGTACCGGATGGTAAGCTGATGAAAATCGGCTCTGACCTTAGTTTTTAGGGTTGGACATCGGCTCTTTTGTGGAAGGTGCGACAATTCCGGTATTGATGTTTGTCTTCGGATGAGCTGTATTGATCCGATCTTCCATGGCAACAATTTCTCCATTGACAGCATCCACAAAAAACCAGTGACGGCTCATAGGTTGGTCGGCATAGACATCAAATTTATAACAGAGATGCCATTCCTTTTTCTTCGGATCCAGATCTTTTGCAGCGATTACCAGTTCAACGGAAGGATAATAAGTGGCAGCAGAATCTTTTCTCATCTTCCTCAGGCGTGATTCTTCAGCGGGATTTTCCCATTTGTAACGTTTGGCGCCAAGATGCTTCATGGCCAGTTGAATGGCTTCCTTATGCGTTATTTTAGGTTTTACCGGAGCTTCCACATTCTCCATCAGGGAACCATTCACGGAGATAATCCTTCCGAGTTTTTCATGCACGATGCACTCCCCGCCTTCCACCTTTACATTTTTAAAATATTGCTGGTAATGGTGATGCGCAAATCCGATGTTATCTTTTGAAGTCTTGTATTCCTTGAGCTCCTCGTTTTCACTGAGTTTCAAAACCGGCTGCAAGACCCCCGGAAAAGCGTTGGCTTTATAATCCGTCTGTTCACCCATCAGGATCATGCTGGGAATTTTGGATCCTTGAGGAATGACCACAAGCGTACTTCCTTTAAAAATACTGTCGGCCTGGGCGCCGCTGTAGCGTTGCGCAAGCATAAAAGACGGCAGAATAGCAAGTGCCGGTATAAAGCCAGCGACCAGAAAGCGGGATACAATTGTTTTCAGCATCATGAGGTCCGTAGATTTTAGAGATTCATTTACAACGATGAAAGATAATCATAGATTTTAAGATACACTCAGAGCGATAATATTTCAACCATCCTCAGCAGGTTCTGGTCCAGCTCTTCAATGTGTTTCACCGCCTGGTCAAAGGGCGTGTAACAAACATCCTTGTTGACAATACCAACCATGACACCCTTTCTTCCTTCGCGCAAAGCCTCCACGGCTGCAAAACCCATCCGGCTGGCATTCACCCGGTCCATACAGGTGGGGTTTCCGCCTCTTTGTATATGGCCCAGAATGGTTACCCGTGTATCGTAATAAGGAAGGCTTTTCCTTACTTTTTCTGCAATGGCAAACGCACCACCGGCAGCATCATGTTCTGAAACAATGACAATTTTAGACGATTTGCTTTTCCGTCCGCCTTCCAGCCTGCGGATCAGGTCATCAATATCGGTCGGGGTTTCCGGAATCAGGATGGCTTCAGCCCCGGCACCGATGCCACTGCGTAATGCAATGAGGCCTGCATCGCGGCCCATCACTTCCACAAAGAAAAGACGTTCATGGCTTTCGGCGGTATCTCTGATTTTGTCAACGGCTTCAATCACCGTATTGATGGCGGTATCATAACCGATTGTAAAATCAGTACCGATCAGATCATTGTCGATTGTTCCGGGACATCCTACAATGCTGATGCCGCATTGCTGCTGTAATGCCTGCGCTCCGCGGAAGGTTCCGTCTCCCCCGATCACGATGAGTCCTTCAATTTCTTTTTTCTTAAGATGACCTACTGCAAGGGCCTGACCTTCGGCTTCCATGAAGCGTTTGCTGCGGGCTGTTTTCAAAACCGTTCCTCCACGGTGAATGATGTTGGCAACCGATTGGGAATCCAGTTCGCTGAACTCATCCTCCATCAGGCCTTCATAGCCTCGCGTAATGCCCCATACCTTCATTTTGTGGTACATCGCAGTGCGGACCACCGCCCGGATGCAGGCATTCATTCCCGGGGAATCACCGCCGGAAGTAAGAACAGCTATTGTTTTCATTTCGATTCAGACTAATGGGGGTAAAAGATATCAATTTGGATAAGCCACACGCACATGGTATATACTCATCAGTTTCTTCTTCATAATTTTCTTTGCCTGAGCAATATCCCTGAATGTAATCGGTGCATTCACAAACTGTTTTTCTTCAATTTGTTTATCGATGATTTTGTCGATGAGCGACTGAATACTTTCCTCATCGTATTTCTTCAGGCTTCTCGAAGCAGCCTCCACCGCATCCGACATCATCAGCACGGCTGTTTCTTTGGAGTATGGCGTAGGGCCCGGGTAATGAAACTTACTTTCATCCGGGTGCTGTTCGGGTGATGACTTTTTATAGAGTGTGAAGAAATAACCCGTTGTCGTCGTTCCATGATGCGTGCGTATGAAGTCGATGACCACATCGGGTATTTTAAATTCTTTGGCTTTTTCAATGCCGCGGATGACGTGACTGATGATAATCCCTGCACTTTCATCATAAGAAAGTTCATCGTGCGGATTAACTCCTGTAAGTTGATTTTCGGTAAAGTACATGGGCATATCGGCTTTTCCGATATCGTGATAGAGTGCGCCTGTACGCACCAGCAAAGCATTGCCGCCGATCTTTCGCACAGTTTCCTCAGCCAGGTTGGCTACCTGAAGCGAATGCTGGAAAGTGCCCGGCGCCCGGGTGGCCAGTTCACGAAGCAGCGGGCTGTTTGTATCCGACAACTCCAGCAAAGTCACATCCGAGGCAAAACCGAATATTTTTTCACAGATAAAAATCAGCGGATAAGCAAACAGCACCAGCAATGCACTGGCTCCATACCAGGCCAGCATGCCCCAGTCGATCGTGGCAATTGAATTCTCATGCAGCATGCTGATCCCGAAAAAGGCAAAGCCATAACTGAGAAAAATAACTCCTGACGAAATGAAAATCTGTGATCTGTTACGCAGGTTTACCATACTGAATATGGCCACGATACCGGCGATGAGCTGCAGAAATACAAATTCAAAACGATCGGGCACATGCTGGGCGGTGATGAGCACCGCAACGAGATGTGAGAACAAAGCCAGCCGTGTATCATAAAAAGAACGGATCACAATTGGCAGTACACAGAAAGGAAGGGCCTGCATGGGTATCTTTTCAAATGCTGATGGCAGGTAGGACATCAGGATGAACAGATCAATCATGAACAGCAGGAATGTCAGTTGTGTATCGCTGTTCAGGATTTCTGTGCGGAAAAGCATCAGAAAAAGGCCGAGAATCAGAAAGCACAGGCAAACCAGTGTCAGCTGCCCGATTGTTACAAAGAAATAACTGCTGTTGTTTTTACTTTGGTTTTCGAATTCTTCCTGAAGTGAGCGAAGGATCTGGTATTTATCATCATCGACAATCTCACCCCTGGAAACGATGCTTTGGTCTTTGTATTTCCCGCCATGTGTCATGGCAATGTTTTCCTTCAGCTGGACCAGTTCTCTGGAGCTTGTGAGGGCATCGTAAGTCACGTTATGCTCAATGCAGTTTTCCAGAAGGCCCAGCAGGAAGGCCCCATCCACAGACTTGTTTTTCCTGAGCATGTCCTGGAGATACTGGTCGGCCGAGCGGACCGAGTGCATTTGTCTGATTTCCACTTCCCGGGCTCTGGAGCCATCTTTAATAAGGATGCTGAAATCGGGTGATTTACCTTCGATGACTTTATTGATTTCAAGAATACCTTTTTTGTAGATTGAATCCAGGAGGCTGATTCCAAAGCTGAAGTTGCGGAGTCTGGCATTGGGACTTTCAAGTGCATGAGGCGGCAAAACGGATGAGGGGTCAGGGAGCTGTGTCACATCGCCGCTTTTGAACTGCCGGGAAGTGGGCCACTTATCCCGAAAAGAGGCGGCAAAGGCATTTTTCATGTTCCGGGCTACATCCTCCTCGACTTTGAAATAGGGCTTGAACTTCAGCTCGATCATCAATTTCTCGGCCTGGATATCAGCAGGTGATTTCTTGATGGCAAAATCGAAAGGTGCGATCAGATCTTCATAATGCCAGGGCTTATTGCGGATATTGCTCAGGTCATATTTGAATTTCCCTTCCTTGGGCAAAAGGATAACGATAAGCGCTATGCTTGCCGCAAAAACAAATACCCGATAGATGTGTGAATGACGGTCGCGGATAAAGGAAAGAAGTCTGCTCATCAAATATGTATTGAAGCGAAATTAAGGATATTTTGGATTGATTGAAGAATTTATGGACACTCTGTCGTCAAACACAACAAATATCAGGCCGCCTGATCCGCCGGGAAATATTCTTCAAAAATTTATAAATTATGAGTAATTTTGACATTCACACAATGCCTAAAATTCACAAAAAAACCTTTTATGAAAGAAGTTTATATCATCTCCGCCGTCCGAACTCCTATGGGAAGCTTTGGCGGTGTGTTTGCCGGCATCCCGGCTACCCGTCTCGGTGCAACTGCCATCAAGGGAGCTCTTGCCAAAGCGGGAGTCGACCCGAAAGAAGTGAATGAAGTATTGATGGGATGTGTGCTCCAGGCCAATCTGGGTCAGGCTCCAGCCCGTCAGGCTGCCCTTTTTGCAGGCCTTCCCAACACTGTTCAGTGCACAACTGTCAATAAGGTATGTGCTTCCGGCATGAAGGCTGTTATGCAGGGTGCTCAGAGCATTATGCTGGGCGACAACGACGTGGTCGTTGCCGGCGGAATGGAAAACATGAGCCAGGTTCCTTTTTATACAGATGCATTGCGCTGGGGTAATAAATATGGCAATACTCAGCTTATCGACGGTCTTGCCAAAGACGGTCTGACAGATGTCTATCACAATTATCCCATGGGTAATGCAGCTGATCTCTGCGCAAAAGAATGTAATATTTCACGTCAGGATCAGGATGCTTTTGCGATTGAGTCTTATAAACGCTCACAGGCAGCCTGGGCAGCCGGAAAATTCAATGAAGAAATTGTTCCGGTTGAAATTCCTCAGAAAAAGGGCGACCCTATCCTTTGTAAGGAAGATGAAGAATACAAGAATGTGAAATTTGATAAGATCCCTGAACTCCGTCCGGCTTTTACAAAAGAAGGAACCGTAACTGCCGCCAATGCCTCCACCATGAATGATGGTGCTGCAGCGCTGGTACTCATGAGCAAGGAAAAAGCCGACAAACTCGGCTTGAAACCCATTGCCATCATCCGTGGATATGCAGATGCGGAACAAGCCCCGGAATGGTTTACCACAACACCCTCTATTGCCCTTCCTAAAGCAGTCGCCAAAGCGGGGAAACAGATGAGCGACATTCAGTATTTTGAACTGAACGAAGCATTTTCTGTCGTTGGCCTTGCCAATATTCAGAAAATGAAACTGGATGCATCCAAAGTAAATGTGAATGGCGGAGCTGTTTCCCTCGGACACCCGCTTGGCTGTTCCGGTGCACGGATTTTGGTTACCCTGATCCATGTTCTCAAACAAAACAAAGCGAAACTGGGCGCAGCAGCTATTTGTAACGGCGGTGGCGGCGCAAGCGCTGTTGTGCTTGAAGTCATCTAAGATGTATCATTCGGTTCAGGGTCCGGTTTAAAAGCCGGACCTGAATCCAATTCCCAAACCCATTTTGTACGGAATCTGCCACTTGAGTTTAGTTCCCTGCCGCAAAGAACCCGCGGACCAGAGTGAAATGGTTACCGAACTGCTGTTTGGAGAGCATTTCTCTGTTTTGGAAACAAACGGCAAATGGACCCGCATACACACGGAAGCAGATGGTTATGAATGCTGGATCGACAGCAAACAATTTCTTCCACTCAGCTTTCAGACCTATACCCTCCTCTCTTCCGAGCCCCGTTCCTATACCAGCGAGCTTGTTCATGTCATTTCCTCCGGCACAGGAAGCGCATTGCCCGTTTTACTAGGCAGCACACTTCCTTTTTTCAGCAAGGGTATTTGTCAGGTGGAAGGCTATAGCTGGACGTATGAAGGCAACACTGTTTCCTCCTCCATAATAACCAGCCGCAGCAGTTTGATTGAAACAGCCATGATGTATCTCAATGCACCCTATCATTGGGGTGGCCGTTCTCCTTTCGGGATCGATTGCTCAGGCTTTACACAAATGGTTTACCGGTTAAACGGGCGAAAACTCCGCCGGGATGCCTATCAGCAGGCGGAAGAAGGTACGCTCCTTAGTTTTGTGGAAGAAGCGGAGCCGGGTGACCTCGCTTTCTTCGACAATGCGGAAGGCCGTATTGTTCATGTGGGTATCATCCTGAATAACAGCCGCATCATTCATGCTTCCGGGACGGTCAGGGTCGATGCTTTCGACCACCATGGAATTTTTAATTCGGGCTCCCAAACCTATTCCCATAACCTGCGCATGATCCGTAAGATCATCTAAACCCCTCCCTTTTTCCTGTTAAATTGTCCTTTTAACCAGCCAGGTTTGACAAAAAGTCGTGTCCGAGACCCAAACAATGTCATAATTACCTGAGGAATATCATATTTAATACTGGCCCATTCTTTGAGCTTTGCAGGCATATTAAACATGAACCATATGAATCTGAATAATTTCACCATCAAATCACAGGAAGCTATTCAACAGGCCCTCCAAATTGCGACTCAGAAAGGGCAACAGGCCATTGAGAATGCGCATATCCTGAAAGGAATCATGGAGGTCGATGAAAATGTGACCCCATTTATTCTCAAAAAATTAAACGTTAACATATCAGCCTTTACTCAGGCGCTGGAGCGTATCATTGACACCTACCCGAAAGTATCGGGAGGTCAGCCGCATTTATCTGCCAATGCCAACCAAACCCTGGCCAAAGCTCCAGGGTATCTGAAGGAATTCGGCGATCAGTATGTATCCATTGAGCATTTGTTGCTCGCGCTTCTTGCTGTAAAAGACACCACAGCAAGTCTCATGAAAGACAATGGTATGACCGAAAAGGACCTCAAAGCCGCCATCAGTGAGCTCCGAAAAGGTGCCAAAGTAAACAGCCAGACAGCGGAAGAAACCTATAATGCCCTTGAAAAATATGCCATTAACCTGAACCGGCAGGTTCAGAATGGGAAACTGGATCCTGTCATCGGGCGTGATGAGGAGATCCGTCGTGTGCTGCAGATCCTTTCCCGGCGCACCAAGAACAATCCTATCCTCGTGGGCGAACCCGGCGTTGGAAAAACAGCCATTGCAGAAGGTCTTGCTCACCGGATTGTAAACGGTGATGTGCCCGACAACCTCAAATCCAAACAGATTTATTCACTGGATATGGGCGCTCTTATTGCGGGCGCCAAGTTCAAAGGAGAATTTGAGGAGAGACTTAAATCCGTTGTCAAGGAGGTAATTGCCGCTGAAGGAGAAATCATTCTCTTCATTGATGAAATCCATACCCTTGTTGGCGCCGGCGGTGGTGAAGGTGCCATGGATGCGGCAAACATCCTGAAACCGGCTCTTGCACGCGGCGAGTTGCGGGCAATCGGCGCCACCACACTCAATGAATACCAGAAATATTTCGAAAAAGACAAAGCCCTCGAACGCCGCTTCCAGAAAGTAATGGTGGATGAGCCCAATGCGGAAGATGCCATCTCCATTCTGAGGGGTATCAAAGAGAAATATGAAACCCATCACAAGGTGCGCATCAAGGATGAAGCAATCATTTCGGCTGTGGAACTTTCGCAACGCTACATCAGCGACCGTTTTCTCCCGGACAAAGCCATCGACCTCATGGATGAAGCGGCATCGAAGCTACGCATGCAGATCAACTCCATGCCCATTGAGCTGGAAGAGGTGGAACGCAAAACACGCCAGCTTGAAATTGAACGGGAAGGAATCAAACGCGAAAATGACAAGGCAAAGCTCGAGGATCTCAACAAAGAGATTGCCGAACTGAGCGACCGCCGTACCAGTCTACGTGCCCGATGGAAAAGCGAAAAAGAAGTGGTGGAAGGCATCCAAAAAGTAAAGGAACAGATTGAACATTACAAGCTGGAAGCCGAGCAGGCTGAGCGCAGTGGCGATTACGGCAAAGTGGCCGAGATCCGTTATGGAAAAATCAAAGAATCGGAATCACAGCTGCATGATTTTGAAAAGCGTATGGCTGAGATGCAGGTGAACGGAACTCAGATGATCAAGGAAGAAGTAGACAGTGAAGATATCGCCAGTGTTGTGGCAGCCTGGACCGGCATTCCGGTCACCCGGATGCTTCAAAGCGAACGCGAGAAACTGCTCCACCTCGAAGATCAGCTTCACAAACGGGTGGTTGGTCAGGACGAAGCGATAGCCGCAGTAGCAGATGCCGTGCGGAGAAGCCGGGCCGGTTTGCAGGACAATAAAAAACCAATCGGGTCATTTATCTTTCTGGGTACAACCGGAGTCGGTAAAACCGAACTTGCCAAGGCGCTGGCAGAATTCCTGTTCAACAACGAGAATTCCATGACACGCATCGACATGAGCGAATATCAGGAGCGTCATGCTGTAAGCAGACTGGTAGGTGCGCCTCCCGGATATGTCGGCTACGAAGAAGGCGGACAGCTTACGGAAGCCGTGAGAAGAAAACCATACAGTGTGATCCTGCTCGATGAGATTGAAAAGGCACATCCGGATGTATTCAATATCCTATTGCAGGTGCTCGATGACGGAAGGCTGACCGACAACAAAGGGCGGACCGTGAATTTCAAGAACACGATCATCATCATGACGTCCAACATGGGCTCTCACCTCATCCAGGAAAATTTCGAGAAGCTTGACGAACGGAACCGGGAGTCGGTCATCGAAAAAACCAAGATAGAAGTGTTTGACCTGCTGAAGAAATCCATCCGGCCTGAATTCCTGAACAGGATTGATGAAACAATCATGTTCACTCCCCTGACCAAAAAAGATGTGAAAAAGATTGTGGAGATACAGTTCAACGGAATCGTTCAGATGCTTGCCGAAAATGGAATTCATCTGGGAGCAAGCCCCGAAGCCCTCGAATGGCTGGCACAGGGTGGATATGATCCGCAATTCGGAGCAAGACCGGTGAAACGGATTCTTCAGAAAAAAGTGCTGAATGAATTGTCGAAACAAATCCTGGCAGGAAAAGTTCAGAAAGACTCGGACATTGTGCTGGATGTATTCAATGATGAATGCATTTTCCGGAATCCCATTGAGCTGGACCGGAAACAAACAAAGAAAAAAGAAAAAGTTTAATCAGGTTGTTACAAAAAGAGCGAAAGATTTTCTTTCGCTCTTTTTCTTTCCTTCCTTTTATTCTTTGACCGCCCTTGCTACCTGACAGCAGTTCGCCATCTGGATGAAATGTTCGACAAATTCATCCTTATAAAGTATCCCGGCCCGGCAATGCCGTCCTTTGATTTCCCAGAATTCCTTCGGAGCGATGGCTTTGTCGTAAAGGCGTTTGCCCATGAAAAACGGACATGTTTTATCCTCTGTACTGTGAATAAACAATTTGGGCACTTCAATCCGGTCGACCACATCCAATGCGCTGTACTTCGAAGGCACAACAAAATAAGTCAGAAGCGGCGGAGCCAGATACCTTCGCCACGCATGATATTGTGCAATCTGATGATGGCTGCTGAAAGCCCCCTCCACAATAAGTCCGTCGATTTTTTTTTGCTCCCTGGCAGCGACAACCACGGCCAGATGCCCGCCAAGCGATTGCCCGAAAAGGATCAGGCTGGTTCCGTTTACATCCGGTCTGCTGCGGACATAATCCAGAGCCGCAATCCCGTCTTCCAGCACGTGCTCCTGTGAGGCAGCACCCTGTGAAGTCCCGTATTGTTCGTAGTCCCACAGAAGCCCTTGAAAACCTGCTTGTACCAGCGGAAGAAGATAGGGTACATAATATCCGATATTACCGGCATTGCCGTGAAAATGAAGAATGGTTCCCCGGACCGGACCTGAACGAGGTTTGATAAACCATCCGTGAAGCGTCATCCCATCGGCCGATTTAAAATACACATCTTCATATTTGCATAAAGTGGTATCGGGTAGATCGGGGGAATTATATTGAGTGATGTAAAAAAAAGAAGAGGTGCTGCAGGAAGGCATGAACAGGATTCCAAACAAAAGAAGGGGATATACTTTAAGTAAGCCGGACAGAAAGCGCTTCATGACAATAAATTTTCCTGATCCGGGCACTCAGCCGGAATCCGGTGGACGATCGGTTTATTTCTTGCTATTGGAAGACAAAATTCAGGAAAAAAAACAAGAAAAACACTGGATTCTTCGGGGCTTGAAAAATCCGGACTTTTTTTTTGAATTATGAAAATATTCTTAGCTTTACATCAACCAATTTAATATCAATTCAAATTTAATTACAATGAAAACAGGCACAGTAAAATTTTTCAATGAAACCAAGGGTTATGGTTTTATTAAAGAAGATGCAACAGGTAAAGAAATCTTTGTTCACGCTACCGGGCTTATTGACAAAGTGCGACAGGACGACAAGGTTACCTATGAAGAATCTGAAGGCAAGAAAGGTTTAAATGCAATTAACGTAAGAAAGGCTTAATTCATCCTATAACCTCCGAACCCAAGTCCTCCTTTTCAGGAGGACTTTTTTTTATTAAACAGATAAAATATTTTTCTGCCGAATTGGATTCTGCCGAAAAAAAATCCCCTCATCATCAGGTTCTCATGCTCAATAAGCGTTTGATTTTTTTCTACAAAAAAAGAACAGTGATGACACATCGAAAACATTTTCTGATTTTGTTATTGACGCTGGTCTCTTTCAGCTTCAGCGCTCAAAACAAAACATCCGACTGCATTCCTAAACCGGATATGATGGACGGCCAAAAAGTTTACCGTCTGGCCAGCAAGCTTGCGCAATTTCCGGGAGGAGAAATGAAAATGCTCCAGTTTATTCAGGACAATTTCAAACACGCTGCCGGAAAGCAGCAGGTGATGAAAACCATTGTCGTTACTTTTGTAATTGACACAACAGGAAAAGTGCGTAACCCCTGCCTGCTGAAAACAGAAGGAAAAACAGTGGATGAGTCGGCCGGGAAAGAGATTGTAAGAGTGTTCGACAAAATGCCAAAATGGGACGTAGCCCTGCTGAACGGCAAGAAAAGTTACATGCGAATTGTCATGCCCGTGCAATTGGTGCTGGACTGATCTACCCTGCAATACTTATTTTAACTGATTTCTTTTTGATCTTCTCGTCCCTGAGGAGCTGCAGCACAGAGGCTATTTTACCGCGTTTAACGGCCACGAATGAACAATGATCCAACACCTCGATCAGGCCTAGCTCATCTTTCTGCAAGCCACCTTTCTGAAGCAGGAGACCCACAATATCCACCTTGTTGATTTTTTCTTTTTTGCCTGCATTCAGGTAAAGTGTATTCCAGGCAGAAGGTTCAGGCAGTGCTTGTTTGGAAGGAAGAGTTTCTTCGACAGGAGGTTCGGTGATATAAGAAGGGACATATTCCTCTGCACCCAAAACCAGGTAGGCCGTTCCCTCCGCTTTCATCCTTGCAGTGCGCCCATTGCGGTGCACAAAAACATTTTCAGTAGGCGCCAGCTGGTAATGAATCACATTTTCAATGGCCGGAATATCCAGTCCGCGTGAGGCAAGGTCGGTTGTTATCAGCAGGTGATGGCTTCCGTTCCTGAATTTAATGAGAGAGCGTTCGCGTTCATCCTGTTCCATACCACCATGAAACACACCGTGTGCAATCTCACGGGATGCCAGTATTTCGCTGATGCGTTCGACAGCATCACGGTGATTGCAAAACACGAGGCTGGGTTTATTTCCGATTTTGCAGATCAAACCGAATAAAGCTTCCAGCTTATCCTTGCCGGTTGCTTTCACCATTTTCAGTTCCAATCCGGAAACAGGAACATGTGTCAGGTAGTTGAGTTCTGCCGGTGCATGCATGCCCACAAAGTCGGGAATGGTTTTGAGATCTGTGGCGGAGGTCAGGATACGCGTTTTGAGCTGAGTCAATGCTTCTGTGATAGCCGACATTTCCGCTTTAAAGCCGAATTCGAGGGATTTATCAAACTCATCCAGAACGAGGGTGTGAATGTGATCCGTCCGGAAACTTTCACGGCGCAGGTGGTGGGCAATACGCCCCGGAGTACCGATGAGCACAGCAGGCGCCTGAAGCAAATTATTTCTTTCTGTCTTGGTGGAATGTCCTCCATAGCAGCAATTCACTTTAAAGCCGGTGCCCATGGAACGGAAGACGCTTTCAATCTGAATAGCAAGCTCACGTGCCGGAACCAGGATCAAAACCTGCACTCCCTCGGTGTCTTTTTTCAGGCTCTTCAGCACTGGCAATAAAAATCCGAGTGTTTTACCCGAACCTGTTGGCGACAAAAGAACCAGATCCTTGCCTTTTTCAAGCGCTTTGAGCGATGCAAGCTGCATCTCATTGAGAGCAGTAATTCCCAGATTACGCAGCACTTGTTCGGTCATGGCTTTTGTTTTGTAGGGGACAAAGGTACCTTTTATAGGGATGATGCTGGCAAAACAGGATGGTATTGAGTTCTTATTTTGGCAGTTCCGGTTAATGAAGGCGGATCCAGTGGTGGAGGGATGTTTATTGGAACAGATCTTTAGTATTTCTTCTGTGAACTCAGGCTTCCTTTGGCATATTCTTCTTCGGCAATGAGCTTTCCTGTTTCATCGTATATCTTCCAGGTCCCGTCTTTGCGGTAATCTTCTGATCCGGGAACAAGCACCATGCCTCCCTCCTCTTTCACTTTGCCGTTTTCGAAATAATCAGTCTGATAATAAATTTTCTTTTTGGGGTTCTTCAATTCAAGAATGGATTGAGGGTTGCCATTTTCATAATAGCTTTTCCGTCCCAGCAGGTATTCCAGATTCTTATCGTATTCCTCTTCAAAATCCGATTTCCCGTTCGGGTAAAACTCATTGGTTTTAAGCGGTGCTCCATCTTTGTATATGATGTCCGAGCGGATCTGGCCGTCGCGGTAATAAACGGTCATTTGCGATTTTGTAAAATCCAGAAAGCGGAAGTTCCGCTCCATCCTTCCGTTTTCCCAATAATTCTTATACACTTTAAGCTTGCCTTCAATGTAAAAGCCCTTGTGTAAAAGCTGCCCGCTTTCATAAAAATCCTCGATCCAGTCGCTGGCAGCATATCCCTTCGGAGTGTGACGGGAAGAGTCGCCGATGGCGATATTCATTTTATCGTAAATGGCAATTCCTCTTTCAGGATCAATGACCTGGGATGCTTTGTATTTGTTGGGAGGAGGAGGCGCGCCTACAAAAGTGAATTGGGCGTGTATGTTCAGACTTACTGTCAAGCAGAAAACCAGCAGAAAAACGCTGCGTTGAAGAATAGCGGAAATGCCGGTTTTAAATTGCATGATTCAATGAAATCCTTTTTCAGCTAAATATCGTTCGGCATCTAAAGCCCCCATGCAACCACTTCCGGCTGCTGTTACTGCCTGCCGGTACACTTTATCCTGTGCATCTCCGACAGCAAAAACCCCTTCGATATTTGTACGGCTGGACCCTGGAATCGTCTGGATATAGCCTTGTTCATCCATTTTTATCCAGTTCTTAAAGATATGAGTATTTGGATTATGTCCAATAGCCACGAAAAAACCGGTTACTACAAGGTTACGCTTCTCCCCTGTTTTTACATTCTTCACAAGCACGCCATCTACTGCTGCATCGCCCAGCACTTCAAGGGTTTCTGAATTCCAAACCATTTCGATATTGGGTGTATTGAAAACACGTGTTTGCATGGCTTTGGAAGCACGAAGCTCCTCCCTGCGAACGATCATGTATACTTTTTTGCACAATTTCGACAGGTAGGTCGCTTCCTCCGCTGCCGTATCCCCTCCACCCACGAGTGCTACATCCTGACCTCTGTAAAATGCGCCATCACATACGGCACAAGCCGTCACGCCGCTGCCATTGAGCCGGTGTTTTTGTTCCGACTCCAGGCCCAGCCATTTGGCAGAGGCTCCGGTGGCAATGATGACACTGTCGGCATGAATCACTTTTGTTTCATCGATAGTCACTTTATGAGGGTGACCCGAGAAGTCAACGGATGTGGCAATGCCAAAGCGGACTTCGGTACCAAAGCGTTCAGCCTGTTCCCTGAACAATTTCATCATTTCAGGGCCATGAATGCCTTTGGGATAACCGGGGTAATTCTCCACATCGGTGGTGGTGGTCAGCTGACCGCCTTCCTCCATACCGGTATACATGAGTGGCTTCAGATCGGCCCGCGCCGCATAAATGGCAGCAGTATAACCAGCAGGACCGCTTCCGATTATCAGGCATTTCACATGTTCAATAGTCTCCGTCATATACTCTTTTAAAAATCTGTGGCAAAAGTAAGTAATTGCCGGGCACGGAGACACAAAATTTATGAAATCTTGTTATGGAATCAGGGGTGATTTTTATTTACAATGGTGTCGAAAGTGGTTGAAAATCCGCCCCATACGCCCAATCCTCCCTGGATGTTCGAGCGAATATTGGAGGGCGAACCGAATGGATTCCCGTTGCTGGCTGAAGCGGCTTCGTAGCTCGAATAAAAACCGTAGCAATAGAAGTCGATCGAGCAGAACTTAACAACCACAGTATCCCCTTTTTTGAAATATCCGGCCTCGCCGTTATTGTCATCCTTGGCCTTTGAACCGGGTTCAATACCCCTGTTATAGGCAAAATTAAAACTGGTTCCGTTGATGAATTTGTCGTTGAAGGTGGCGCCAAAGGGCGGCAGGTATTTCTTGTCTTTATGAAGCCTCTTTGCATACCACCTGTAAAAATTTTGTTCTGATGCCGGGTCACTCAGGTGTGCCCACATGAACCCCAGGGAATCACTCGGTGCCTGGTATTTATACCAGATACTGTCGAGCTTGACTGGAGTAGGAATGGTTGTTACGGAACTGAGTTTTTTGCCATCAGCTATCACCGTGAGGTAATAGGTTCCTCCTGTTTTCCCGATCACTGTCGGATTCGCTTTTTTATAATACAGAGGGATATAGGTGGTACTGGCATAATTGACATCGACAATCATGGGGAGCGTGTCGGTATGCAACCCATCGGAGACGAGCACGGTGGCGTTTTTCACAATCGACTGAAGCAGAGTGGCTGTATCCACGGGATCAAAATAACCGCTGCTGCGGGTCAGTACCACATAAGCTCCCTGGCCCGTTTCAATATGTCCCTCCACAACTACCTGACTGGCAACAGCGGGAACGGAAATATTGATGTTCTTTTCACAGGAAGAAAGTGAGATGATGTAAGCTGCCATTGCAGCATACAGCCATACTCCGTGCCGTTGGCCTGTCTTTTTCATTACCATTT
>DASYGQ010000295.1:0-2041 GCA_035999585.1 Bacteroidia bacterium
GTTAAATGGAAAAAGGAGTTGAAATCACCAACGCCTCATCTGGTTTTTCAGTTTCTTGTTGTAAAGCCCAATGAGCATCAGATATCCGATATTTATAAGCTTGCAGAAGACCTGGGTGTTGATGAGGTCCGGCTAAAAACGGCGCAGATCTACGATTATGAGCATGGAAACCCTTTAATACCAGATAATTCGCTTTATTCACGCTATGAGAAAAGAGCAGATGGTACCTGGCGCCTAAAAAACAAGCTCGAAAACCATTGTTGGAAATTGTGGCAGGCCCCTGTTATTACCTGGGATGGTTTGGTAGTCCCCTGCTGTTTTGACAAAGATGCCAAACACCCTATGGGTGATTTGCAGAAAGTAAGTTTCAGAACCGTGTGGTGCGGGCCTGCTTATCAGAAATTCAGATCCTCTGTATTGCGCTCCAGGAAAGAGATTGACATTTGCAAAAATTGCTCGGAAGGTACAAAGGTATGGACATGAATTACATTCAAGAAAAGGCCCGGTCAAACAACCGGGCCTTTTCTGAATGGCAGCTTATACTGTCATGATTTCTTTTTCCTTCTGTTCAAGATGCTTATCAATCTTCAATGAGTAAGCATCGGTGAGTTGTTGTATTTTTTCGTTGGCCCCTTTTGCTTCATCTTCGGGCAGGCCATCTTTCTGCAATCTTTTAATTTCTTCATTTGCATCCTTGCGGGCACTGCGTAATCCAACTTTTGCGTGCTCACCTTCTGCTTTAGTCCGCTTCACAAGATCTTTTCTACGGTCTTCCGTAAGAGGTGGGATATTGATCATGATCACAGTCCCGTTATTATTCGGGTTGAAACCAAGATTTGCAGCCTGAATAGCTTTCATTATAGGATCGAGCATTCCTTTCTCCCAAGGCTGAACAGCAAGTGTACGGGCATCAGGAGTGCTTACGTTGGCAACCTGGCTAAGAGGGGTATTGACTCCGTAATAATCGACAAAGACACCATCCAGCATTTGTGCGCTGGCCCGGCCGGCCCGTATCTTGGAAAGACCTGTTTCGAGGTGAGCAATTGTGCCATCCATGGCCTCGGTTGCTGTTTCAATTACAAAATTTACTTCTTCGCTCATAATTCAGGCTTTTAAACTCTTGGCACAAAAGTAACATTTATCCTCAAAATTCAACGAGAGTACCTACTTTCTGACCTTCAACAACATTCATAAGGTTGCCTTTCTGGTTCATATTAAAAACCAAAATCGGAAGTTTGTTTTCTTTACAAAGTGTGAAAGCTGTCATGTCCATAACACTGAGATTTTTCTCATATGCCTCCGTGAAAGACAGAGTTTCATATTTAACTGCGTTTTTATTTTTTTCGGGATCCGCGTCGTAAATTCCATCGACACGGGTACCTTTTAAAATCACATCTGCTTCTATTTCTATGCCTCTAAGGGTTGCGGCGGTATCGGTTGTGAAATAAGGATTTCCTGTGCCAGCACCAAAAATAACCACGCGACCTTTTTCAAGGTGCCTGACTGCTTTACGGCGAATAAATGTTTCACAGATTTCTTCCATTTTTATGGCTGACTGAAGTCGAGTATCTACGCCAATCATTTCAAGCGCAGATTGAAGAGCCATGCTGTTAATAACAGTAGCAAGCATTCCCATGTAATCGCCCTGAACACGATCCATACCTCCTTCAGCAGCCTGAATACCGCGGAAAATGTTCCCGCCTCCAATGACAATTGCAATCTCCACACCTGCTTTTGAAACAGCTTTGACTTCTTCGGCATATTGAGCCAGCACAGCCGGATCAATGCCGAATTGTTTACTACCCATGAGGGCTTCACCACTAAGTTTTAGGAGTATGCGCTTGTACTTCATAAATGATTTCTGTTTGGTTGTAGGAGTTCCGGTAGTCAGAACGTGACGACCGGGCAAAAAAAACCCCCGATTGAACGGGGGAAAAAATTAACTCAATGCAATTCGCTTGAAGCCTGTAACTTTCAGATCCTTATCGGCCTCTGCCAAAAACTGGCGGATCGTCTTTTTAGAATCTTTGATGTACTCCTG
>DASYGQ010000118.1:0-5005 GCA_035999585.1 Bacteroidia bacterium
TTTGAAATCAATGGACTGGAGATCGGCAAGAATTATTATTTCCGTTATGCTCATAACGTAAAAGGCACCATGACTGCCTGGAGCCATGTGCTGAAAGTAATTCCAGGTTGATTGATTTTCAGGAAACAGCACTTCCGGAACTCCTGAGCTTGGAGTCTTCCAAAGGCCGGCGTGTCTTCACTTCTTCAAAGGCCTTGTCATAATCTTCGCGCATCGTTCCCATCAGGCGGTCCCAGATGGTAAAATACAAGCCGTAATTACCCTTGAAGAATTTGTGATGCTGGTTATGAGACACCGATGTGTTTACATAACGCCCGATCATCGTCTTATTGAAATTCCGGGGATACAGTTCATAGCCCAGATGGCCATATACATTGTATATGATCATGAACAGGAAAAAGAACATGAGGTGATAAGTGTGAATCGGCATCAGGAACAAAAACAAAACATATACGCCCACTTCCACCAAAGCTTCGAGCGGGTGAAAGGCATAAGCCGCCCAGGGTGAAGGATTGGTTGATTTGTGGTGCACCAGATGGAATGCCCTGAACAGCTTCGGATGGTGCATGATGCGGTGTACCCAGTAAAAATAAGTGTCGTGCACAAACAACATAATTATAAAAGCGCTCCAGAAATAAAACAGGCCATACCGACTGATCTCCTTGTAATAAAGTGTATGCACCGCGATGGAAGGGGTGGTGAGTATGAATGTAGGAACGCAGGTGAAAATAAGCATGGTGAGGATGGAGTATCCGATCTCACGCCTGTAGTCGGTTTTTTCCGGAAAGGCCGGCTGTATTTTCGCAAAAGCAAAAGTGCGGCGGTAAATCACATATCCGATCAGAAAGGCAATTCCTGCAATGAGAAAATAACGCGAGCTGACAGTCACCAGCGTGCGTGTCCAGAAATTCCAGTTCATAGGGTGTTCGTTATGGAATACAAAGGTAGAAAAAAGAAAATGTCGAATATCGAACACCGAATTTCGAATATTGAAGTAAAATACTTCGGCGTTCAATATTCGATGTTCGATATTCGATATTCCTTTTTTTATGCTTTCTTCAGCTCAAACGGGATAATCAGCTTAAAGCTTATGTTCCGTCCCATGTTAAACACTCCGACTTTGCCATTGGCATAGTTTACCGGGAAGTATTTGAAACGGCTCATGTAATCAATATACGGCGTATCCAGCAGATTGGTGCAGGTGATATACACCTTGCAGACTGTACGCCCTGCGCTTTGCACATCGCCGCCGATGCCGGCGTTCAGCAAGCTGTAGCCTGCCGTTGCCGCTTTGCTGGCAGCATATTCATAAGGTGTCTGCTGGGAACTCAGTCCGCTGTACACCGCATATTGCTGATACACATTGTTCTGCTGGAAGCAATCGAGCATGCCCACTTTGAAATAAGCATTCCTGATGCCATTGCCCACTTTCCGGATGTGAAATTTCAGATCGGCAGTGATACGTGTAGGCGGAACAAATGGCAATACTTTCACGGAGTCGGCCACACCGGTGAGACCGCCGCTGACCATGCTGTAGCTCAGATCAAGCTCTACCCAGGGCAATGCGGATGGGTGAATATCCACCGCTGCTTCTCCTCCGTACAGGCGTGCATTGCCTTGTGTGTATTTATACACAGGAGCCGAACCCAATCCCACACCCGCGAAGGTATTGTTGATGGAATCGCCTCCGGAAGTGCTTTTCAAAGCTCCGGCATAAATGAAGTTGCTGATGCTGTTATTGAATGCGTCCAATTCGAAATGGATATTTTTTGAGTTCACCACAAACGAGAAATCCTCCTCGAGGCTTGTTTCCGGCTTGAGGCTTGCATCACCGAGCTCCCATACGATTGTTCCGTCGTGCACACCGTTGGCAGCGCACTCTGCCACGTTTGGAGCGCGGAAACCGCGTGCAATGTTCCCTTTCACATATGTATTTTTGCTGAGGCTGTAAACGGCACCGAAGCTGCCCGACATGCCGCTGAAATTGGATGTGAAGCCTGTGAACTCATGAATGCCTCCGGGGGAATTGGGAGCAACAGGAGCCTGGGTGGAATCCACCCAATGATCGACTCCCTGGAACATGCGTGTGTCGTAACGGAGACCACCGCTCAGGCTGAGCTTGCCGATGTGTTCATTGGCGATGAGGAAACCGCCGACCTGAAACAGGTTGTAATTGGGAATGAGCATGAGTGAGCCCAGGCTTTGCGACGACTGGTAAGCTCCGTTTCCGCCGACCGAATAGTTAAATCCACCCATCTGCCTGGAGATATAACGCAGGTCATAAGTGGCAGCGTTGGACGAATAATAAATGTCAGACACATTGGGCATGGTGGGATCGTTGTTTTCCTGACGCTGGTTTTTCTGCCAGGAGAAAATACCGGCCACACGACCTTCACCGAGGGCGATGCTGTTGTCCCATACAATTTTTGTGTGCTGAATACGCTGACTGATGACAAACGGAGTGTAGGATCTTTGCTCCTGCGCCGTGGGCTTCTCATAAGTGGGTGCGCCGCCGTTCAGGTCGGGATAGGATACAGGACGTAACAACTGACCGGTGGCAGAATCCCGAGTGCCGTCGACAATACCTGTGTGCATATCAAAATAGCTGGCGTGAAGCTGAGAGTAACCCCATTTGCGGTGAAGGCCAAGTGTGGCGTCGGTATTGAAATTACTGAACTGCGAATTCACAACATAACCGTCGTTCGGGTTTACATAGGAATGCGCCATGATGTTGTCGACCCGCCCGCTCCAGGAAATGCCGTTGCTTGTTCCGGCCAGGTGCATCATGTTATTGACAAGTCCGTTATTAGTCTGGTAGTTAAACAGCATGTCACCTTTTTTCTCGCCTTCCGGAAGAGGTTTTTCAGCGATGAGGTTCACCACACCGGCCAAAGCATCGGAGCCATAGGCCAGGGAAGCCGGTCCTTTTAATATCTCCACACGTTCAATGGCGTCGGGATCCACTTCAATGCCAAATTCATCAAACCATGACTGATCCTGCTGAACCACACCATCATTGACAGTAAGTACGCGGTTATAACCCAGGCCACGGATGACAGGCTTGGAAATACTTTGTCCGTCGCTGATAGCCGATACACCGGGCACTTTTGAAATGGCGTCGATCATATTGGTGGCAGCGTTTTCGTTCAGATATTCATTCGACACTTCAACTGTTTGTTGTGGAGAGTGAGAAGCATCCGTAGCTGATGAGGTGCCGGTGATGACCACTTCATCTTCCTCAAAATACTCGGCAGAAAGAGCAACATTCAAAGATGTATTGCCATCAACGTGAACTGAAACTGTCTTTGTCGAATAGCCAAGCAGGTGCACTTCTACAAGAAAAGTTCCTTTCGGAAGTTTATTCAGGGAATATACCCCGTCGGAACCAGCCTGGGAAGCAACTTTTAAATCAACGATGTAAACAACAGCCCCTTCCAGCGGTTTCAGGCTTAGGGTATCGGTAATTTTGCCGGTTAATACATTTTGTGAAAAGGCGGAGAAGGCGTAAAAAAACAAAAATGCGCAAACAATATATCTGATTGGTTTCATGATCATTTAGAATCTGGGGTTAAACAAAAAAGAATCCATGCTTCCGGAAGGGAAATGCATCAGGCTTTAATTCTGGGACATGGCGATAAAAGGAGGACTAGGAAACAATGTGCTCCGGAGGCGGAGACACAACAGCCGGAGCTGTATTGGAATAGAAGCAATTGATCTCACAGGACACGAGACTGTCGTTTGCAGCGTAATGAAAAGAAATGATGGCAACAGCCGGCATGTATTTTTGAGCGGCGGGCTTGACGGAGCCATGTTTGCCGTTATGGTGGCTTCCATGAGCCAGAGCGGCTTTTTCAGTATTCTGTTCCTCGTGATCCTTCATGCGTTCCACAAGGGTTTGTTCTTTCTTGTCGTTCAGTACATACACAATCACCGAATCGCCTTTCACTTCGGTTCTCACAATATCGTACAGACTTCCTTCCAGCCATATTTCATGGTGACTCACTTCCTGCAGCCGGCTGAGGGGGAGAATGAATTTGCCTGTTTCCGAAAGCGAAGGAAGACCGGCAATGGTCTCACTCATTTCAGCTTTGGCCTGTATTTCAGAAAATTCGAAAAGGGAATAATAGATGATTACGTTGAACGTAAATATCACGAGAAAGAAAACAGAAAAAAGAGTTTTGAATCGTGACATCGGTGCGGACCGGTTTAGATTGCTGAATCAAAGATACTAAAAATTACCATTTATGATCGTCTTGTCCCTGAAAATGAGCCATCTGAGCCCCTGAATAGTATAGAGCAAGGGTCATCCGGGAAAAAAGCAGGATGAATGGTCGACAGGGAGGATGAGCGTTGCTGGATAATTTAGCCCGGCAGGACTTCACTCCCCTCCTTCTCTGACGGCCTTTCAGAGTGCATGATGGACGGCTTCCGGAAAGGAAATTGGGGACTGGAATATTTGTTTCATATATAGGAAGCCTCCTGACCGATTTTGAATAAACAGAAAATAATACTTCCTTTGCGAAGTTTCTGCATGATGAAAAAAGCGCTTTCTTCTGTTTTCCTATTCATTTTCCTGTTCAATGTCTGCGGGTTTTATCTCGTATTTGATATTCGTCAGGCTGAAAATCGTTTTGAAATGCAATCACAGCTGAACACGGCTAATCCATCCACCCTTCTGGAAATAAAAGTTCCTGAGCAGCTAATCAAAAAAGCCAATTCCGTTTTTGTTCAAACCGGGGAAGACGAGATCATGTATTGCGGTCAAATGTATGATGTGGCTTCATCCAAAATCAATGCCGATAGTTCCGTTTCGTTTTTTTGCATCAATGATGCCAGGGAGGAAATACTGAACACGGAACTGGCACAACAGGTTCAGGATAACAATGACAACCTGATTGCTGCCAGCCACCACACCAGCCAAAAACAAACATTGAAAAACCAGATCCGCGATTACCTTCCCGAATACCCTCTTTCAATCTCTGTTTCTTTTTTCCGTATCGAATAC